>JACDBJ010000096.1 GCA_013695005.1 Pseudonocardiales bacterium | reverse complement strand
GCCGGCGGGCTGCTCGCCATCGCCGGCTACCACGCCTTCCGCGGCGCCACGCCATGACGGCCATGCCTGAGCTCGACCCGGTGATCCACGCCCAGGCGCGACTGCGCGTCACGGCCGCCCTCGCCAGCCTGCACCCCGGGGACCGAATCTCCTTCCCGCGGCTTCAGGAGTTGCTCGACATGACAGCGGGCAACCTGTCCACCCACCTGCGCAAGCTCGAGGACGCGTCCTACGTCGAGATCACCAAGACCCACGAGCGGCGCACGCCGGTGACCTATGTGCAGCTCACGCGCACCGGCCGCCGCGCCTTCGAGGACTACACCGCGGCCGTCCGGGCCCTCCTGGACGCCAGCATCACGCCGACGGGGAGCACACCATGACAGAGATCCTGGCTCGCGCACTCGGCGCAAGCCGCCGGTACGGCGACGTCGTTGCCCTGGACAACGTCGACCTCGACGTCCCGGCCGGCTCGATGATCGGGCTGCTCGGGCCCAACGGGGCAGGCAAGTCGACGCTGCTCAATCTGCTGGTCGGGCTGCGCAGGCCGACATCGGGCTCGGTGGAGCTGTTCGGCGGCCCACCGCTGGACGCCAGCCGGCGCCAAGGCCTGGGGATGACGCCACAGCAGACGGGCCTGCCACCGACGCTGCGAGTCAACGAGGTGGTGGACTTCGTCGCGGCGCACTACCCCGACCCGATGCCAGTGGACGAGGTGCTCGCGCAGTTCGGCCTCTCCGACAAGGCCCGCAAACAGACCGGCGCCCTGTCCGGCGGTCAGCAGCGGCGGCTGGCCGTCGCCCTCGCGTTCGTCGGGCGGCCGCGGCTGGCCGTGCTCGACGAACCGACGACCGGTCTTGACGTCGGCGCCCGCCGGACCTTGTGGGACGCCATCCGTACCTTCCACGCCGACGGTGGCACCGTGCTGCTGACCAGCCACTACCTCGAGGAGATCGAGGCGCTGGCGCAGCGGGTCGTGGTGCTCGGCGGCGGCAAAGTGCTGGCCGACGGCAGCGTCGCGGAGATCCGCGGCCAGCTGGCCCGCAGCACCGTGAGCTTCCGTGCGGACTCGCCGGATATCTCGAAGCTGAACGCCCTGCCGGGAGCCGTCGCGTACCGCCGTGACGGGGAGCGCCACGTGCTGCAGGCCGCCGACGCCGACGAGCTGGTCCGCCAGCTCGTGATCAGCGGCATGGAGTTCCACGATCTCGAGGTCCGGGCAGCGTCTCTGGAAGAGGCGTTCCTGGCCCTGACCACCACCGAGAAGACCGGAGCGACGCGATGAACCTCGCACTCGTCTACGCCCGCTACCAGATCCTGGAGAACATCCGGGTGCCAATCGCGGTGATCAGCTCGGCGATGTTCCCCGCGCTGTCGCTGCTGTTCTTCGTCGTGCCCTTCGACTACGCCCAGGAGCCGACGAGCGCCACGACGGCCGTCGCCCAGCTCACCGTGTTCTCGGTGATGAGCAGCATGCTGTTCACCTACGGCATCGGCATCGCCGAGGAACGCGAGCGCTCGTGGGACCCCTACCTGCGCACGTTGCCGGCGGGAGCGCAACCTCGGATCGCCGGCCGGTTCGCCACCGGAGCCGTGTTCATGCTGCTCGGCCTCGTTCCGCTGCTGCTGGTCGGCGCGTTCGGGACGGCCGCGACGATCACGCCGACCCGGCTGCTGCTGGGGATCGGCTCGCTGCTGATCGCCGCGCTGCCATTCCTGTTCGGCGGGCTGGCCATCGGCTACTCGCTCTCGGCGAAGACCGCCCTTCCGGTGGTGCAGATCGTGTTCTTCCCGTTGGCGTTCGCCGGGGGGCTGCTGCTGCCGCCGGCAATCTTCCCGAGCTGGCTGGATACGTTCTCGCTGGTACTGCCGTCACGAGGGGCGCGGGAACTGGTGGTGTGGGCGTCGGTGGGAACCGAGCCCAACATGCTCGCGTTGCTCGTGTTCGCGCTGTGGATCGTGGCCACCGCCGGTCTGGCCGTCTGGGCCTACCGCCGCGACGAAGGCCAGCGTTTCCGGTGAGGCAAGGCAAGCGTCAGGGACCGTTCAGGGGTCGACCTCCGGGTCATCCCGGTGGTTGGGGCAGGCTGAGTCGGAGCAGGGTACGAGCATGATCGGACGACAAGAGGGGGAACGATGATCGAGGCCCGTGGCCTCACCAAGCGCTACGGCGACACGCTTGCCGTGGACGACCTGACATTTGCCGTGCAGCCCGGCCGGGTGACCGGCTTCCTCGGACCGAACGGGGCCGGCAAGTCCACCACCATGCGGATAGTGCTCGGGCTGGACCACCCCACGGCCGGCGAGGTGCTCATCGCGGGCAAGCACTACCGGGAGCTGGAGCGGCCGCTGCACACCGTCGGCGCCCTGCTGGACGCGAAGTGGGTGCACCCTAACCGCTCCGCGCGCTCCCACCTGCGGTGGATGGCCCGCGCCAACAAGCTGCCCTACAAGCGGGTGGACGAGGTACTGGAGCTGGTCGGGCTTGCCAGCGTCGCGGGCAAGCGGGCAGGTGGGTTCTCGCTGGGCATGGCGCAGCGCCTCGGCATCGCCGGCGCGCTGCTGGGTGACCCCGAGGTACTGCTGTTCGACGAGCCGGTCAACGGGCTCGACCCCGAGGGCATCCTGTGGATCCGGCAGTTCATGCAGCGTCTGGCGAGCGAGGGTCGCACGGTTTTCGTCTCCAGCCACCTGCTCTCGGAGATGGCCCTGACCGCCACCGATCTCTTGGTCATCGGGCGGGGCAGGCTCATCAGCCAGACCTCGACGCAGGACTTCGTGGAGCAGGCGTCGGAGGCCACGGTTCGGGTTCGCAGCAGGGAGCTGGACAAGCTCGGCGCGCTGATGACCGAGCGCGGCTGGGCCACCAGGCCCGACGGTGCGGATGTGCTCGTCGTCTCCGGCAAGACGACTGATGAGGTCGGCGAGCTGGCCGGCGAGGCGCAGATCGTGCTGCACGAGCTCGCCACGCAGCGCGGCTCGCTCGAGGAGGCCTTCATCCAGATGACCGGCCACGACGTCGAGTTCCGCTCGGAGATCGCGGAGCTGGTCGGCGCGCCAGTCGCTCAGGGGGCAACGCCATGACACTGCTCGCAGTCGAACGAATCAAGCTCGTCTCTACCCGCTCGCCCTGGTGGTGCGCGGGGATCGCGCTGCTGATCACGCTCGGGTTCACGGCGCTGTTCGTGGCCAACTCCGACGACCTCGCGGTGACGGTGGGCTCCACCCAGTTCGCGTTCAACCTCGGCATGATCATCATCATGGTGATGGCGGCGCTCGCCATCACGACCGAGTACCGGTTCAGCACGATCAAGACGACGTTCCAGGCGGCGCCCAACCGCACCGCCGTGCTCGCCGCCAAGGCGGCCGTCGTCGCGCTGGCCGCGGGTGTGGTCGGGGAGATCACGGCGTTCGCCACCTACGGCCTCGCGCGGTTGATGAAGCCGGCCGCGGACCTCGGGCTCGACAACCCCGCCGAGTGGCGGCAGGTCGCCGGCATCGGGCTGATCTACTTCTTCGCGGCCATCCTCGCCCTCGGCGTGGGCATCCTGGTGCGGCAGTCGGCGGCGGCGATCTCGATCCTGCTGGTCTACACGCTGCTGGTGGAGAACCTCATCGTCCTCATCCCGACCGTGGGCGAGCAGATCCAGAAGTGGATGCCGTTCACCGCGGCCAATCACTTCGCTACCGCGGGCATCCCAGCGCCGGTAGAGGGGCAGGGACCGCCGCTGCTCGACCTGCCCTACGGCCCGTGGGGCGGGCTGGCCTACTTCGCCGCCATCTCGGTGGCGATCCTGGTGGCCGGCATCGTCGTCACCAACCGCCGCGACGCCTAGAGGTCGCCCTACCCGGCCACCGCCACCGCCGCCCCGGCCACGGCCACCCAGGCACTCATGTGACAGAACTCCCGCTGGGAGCAAGAAAAGCCACATGAGTGCCGGGTCGTTGCAGGGCCAGCGGGTTATCGGCCACTCGTCGGGACGTGGGTCACCGCGACGCCGAACTGTCCGGTGGCGGTTCGGGCCAACCGAGCGTCCGTCGTCAGCAGCGGACACTCCATCGTGGCAGCCAGTGCCAGGTAGAGGGCGTCATAGCCGGACACTGCAGCGACGAACGTCCTTGCCGCGACCAACAGCTCGCGGCAGCGAATCCGGGCAATAGGCGCCTCCCGAAGCAGCCTCGTCCGGTCGGCGGCTGCGATCGGGCTCAAGACTTGCCGGCGTTCGGCACGCACCAACTGATGGAACACCTCGGCGTCCAGCAGATCGGGCGCCAGGAGGTCGTCGTCAAGCATCTTCTCGATCGTGAGCCCGGCCTTCGATCCCAAGAGCACCTCGAGGAACGCACTCGCATCGATCACGATCACGACGTTCGCCGCTCCGGAAGGAGTTCGACATCACGGTCTGCGCGGCTCGCCGCGATCAGCTCGCTGGCAGGGGCACCTAGGTCAACGGGCTCGAGTTGGTGGACCCGCTCCAGCCACTCGGCAAGAGCCGGTCGTTGCTGGTCGCGACTAATCAGCCGCAGGACGTACTCGCGCAGGCTGAGGTGCTCCAACTTTGCTCGCCGTCGAAGCTCGTCGTGCATCTCGTTCGGCACATCCCTGATCTGCAGATTCGCCACAGTCATGCATTCTAGCGGATCCGCGCATGCGGCTATACGTGCAGAAGCATGCATACCGCATCACGCTGCCGGGAGACCGGTCGGGGCCGGCACCGATATCCTCACAGCCTGATGGCCGAGAGCAAGCGCCTCACCGGGTGGGGCCGCACCGCGCCGACCGTGGCCAGCGTCGTCGCGGCAAGCAGCGCCGTACAGCTCGCCGACGCCCTGCAGGCGGCCGGTCCACGCGGCGTCATCCCCCGAGGTCTGGGCCG
>JACDBJ010000076.1 GCA_013695005.1 Pseudonocardiales bacterium | reverse complement strand
GGCCCGCCCGGCGTCACGGCGGACGAGCCGACGATCACGGTGGAGGCCGCCGCGGGCCCTGGCGGTGAGCGGCAATGAGCAGTCGGCGGGTCACGGCCGCGCTGGCCGCACTGCTCGTGCTCGGCATGCTGACCGGCTGCGCGAGCGTGCCGTCGGCCTCCTCGGTGCAGGTGCTGGGCAAGGTCACCGAGGCCGAGGGCGGCCTCCTGCCGTCCGGGCCGGCGGACGGCGTGAACCCGCTCGACTTGGTGCGTGGCTTCGTCTACGCGTCGGGGAGCAGCGAGAACCGACATGCGGTCGCTCGCGGGTTCCTGACCACCAACGCCGCCGGCTGGGACGACGGTGCGAGCCTGACCGTGCTCTCCGAGCAGTTCGACACCGTCTACGCCAGCGCCCCGGCAGGCTCGGACACCGCGATCGTGCGCGTGCGCGGCACCCGGATCGGCCGGCTGATCCCCAGCGGCGCGTTCGAGCCCGACGTCCTGCCGGTGCAGATCGACCTACAGGTCGGCCAGGAGAACGGCCAGTGGCGGATCTCCGGGCTGCCCAGTGGCGCGATGGTGCGGCTGTCGGACTTCCAGGTCAGCTACGACGCGGCGAACGCCTACTTCGTCGACCCGGTGCGTCGCGCGCCGGCCGCCGACCTGCGCTACCTCCCCTCCAGCCCGGTGCGCAGCAAGCCCTCGCGGATGGTGGAGATGCTGCTGGCCGGGCCGTCCGCGGCGCTGGCCGGCGCCGCCGTCAGCCTGGTCCCCCCGACTGCCCGACTCCGCTCCAACGTCACCGACACCACCGACGGCGGCGTGATCGTCGACCTCACCGGGCTCGGCGACCTCGAGGAGGCCGGCCGGCGGTTGCTTGCCGCGCAGGTGGTGCTCTCGCTGGCCGAGGTGAACGTCACGCGGGTGCGGCTGCTGGCTGACGGCGCCCCGCTGCTCACCGATCGGCCGGACCGTCCGGACCTCGTCACCACCGACGTCGCGAGCCTCACCGGGGAGGCCGAGCCACGGGTCGACGTGCCTGGTGCGATCGTGCTCGACGGCCGGCTGCGCTCGCTCGCCCCCAGCGGGTCCGAGCTGGGTAGTCCCGTCCCTGGCCCGGCCGGGTCCGGCGGCGTCGACATCGTGAGTGCCGCGCTGTCGGCGGACGGCCAGCGGCTGGCGGTGGTGAGCCGCCAGGGTCAGCTGCAGGTGGGACGGCTCGGCGCGGCGCTGGACGCCACCGCGATCCGGGCCCCCTCTATGACCCGCCCGACCTGGGCGCCCGGCGGGGCGGAGGTCTGGACGGTGCTCAACGGGACGGCCGGCGCCCGGCTGCTGGTGGACCCGGAAGGCCGCACGCGGCCGGCTCCGCTTGACCTCGGCGAGCTCACCGCGCTCGGTGCGATCGCCGACCTGCGGCTGTCTCGGGACGGGGTGCGGGTGGCCGCCGTGGTAGCCGGGCAGGTCGCGGTGGGTGCGGTCGTGCGCAGCCCGACCGGCGACGTCACGGTGCGCAACGTGCGGGTGCTGCGGGCGGCCGAGGTGAACAACCTCGTCGCGGTCGACTGGAAGGCGGCCGAGACGGTCGCGGTCGCGGCCCGGAGCTCGGCGCGGCCGGTCTCGCTGATCTCGGTTGACGGCCTGGACGTCCAGCAGATGCCAGGAAGCAACCTGACGCCGCCGCTGAGCTCGATCGCCGCCGGGCCGAGCCGGCCGCTGCTGGTGACCGACCAGGGTGGCGTGTGGAGCTTCACCGGCGGTGAGCTCGACACCTGGCGCCAGGTCATCGGCGGCTCGCCCTCGGCGGTACCGGTCTACCCCGGCTGACGGCGAACGAACGGCACTTTCGGGCAATAGGGCTGCCCAAGGTTTCCGTTCGCGCGTCGCGATGGCGCCGGAGGGGCTGTCCACAACGCGCCGGGCTGTGCACAGCTCGCGAAGCTGCGCCGCCGCCAGCGCGCGCAGTGACCACGCTGGTTGGCATGGCCGCGACCGCGCTGCGCGCGCTGCTCGACCTCGTGCTGCCGAGCACCTGCGGCGGCTGCAACACCCCTGGTCCGGGCTGGTGTGCTCGCTGTCACGCCACGCTCGGTGACCCGCTGGAGCTGAGCCTTCGTGGGGCGCCGCCGGTCGTCGCCGTCGGCCGCTACGCCGGCCCGCTGCGCGTCGCGCTGCTCGGCTACAAGGAACGCAACCGGCGTGACCTGACCGACGCACTCGCCACCCTGCTCGCGTCCACACTGGTGATCGCCCGGCCAGGCGAGCGGCTGTTGCTGGTGCCCGCGCCATCGCGCCCGGCGGCCGCGCGGGCCCGCAG
>JACDBJ010000037.1 GCA_013695005.1 Pseudonocardiales bacterium | reverse complement strand
AGCCCGCCGCGATCGTGCTGTCCGGCGGCCCGGCCAGCGTGTACGCCGAGGGCGCCCGCAGCGTCGACCCGGCACTGTTCGACGCCGGCGTGCCGGTGCTGGGCATCTGTTACGGCTTCCAGGCGATGGCGCTCGCGCTCGGCGGCATCGTCGAGCACACCGGCTCCGGCGAATACGGCCGCACCGAGCTCAGCCTCGCCGAGCCGGCCGGCACGCTGCACCACGATCTACCCGCACGCCATCCGGTGTGGATGAGCCACGGCGACACCGTCACCAAGGCGCCGGCAGGCTTCGAGGTCACCGCGACCTCCGCAGGCGCCGAGGTCGCCGCCTTCGAGGACCCCGCCCGCCGCCTCGCCGGCATGCAGTACCACCCCGAGGTCGGGCACTCGCCGCACGGCCAGGAGGTGCTGCGGCGCTTCCTGCGCGAGATCGCCGGCATCCGGCCGAGCTGGACCACCGCGTCGATCATCGACGACACCGTCGCCGCCGTCCGTGCCAAGGTCGGCGACGGCCGCGCCATCTGCGGGCTGTCCGGCGGCGTCGACTCTGCGGTCGCCGCCGCACTCGTCCAGCGAGCCATCGGCGACCGCCTGACCTGCGTGTTCGTCGACCACGGGCTGCTGCGCGCCGGGGAGCGAGCCCAGGTGGAGCGCGACTTCGTCGCCGCCACCGGCGTCAACCTCGTCACCAGGGACGCCAGCGCCACCTTCCTGGCCGCGCTGGCAGGCGTCACCGACCCCGAGACCAAACGCAAGATCATCGGGCGCGAGTTCATCCGAGCGTTCGAGGCCGCCGTCGCCGATGCCGAGAGCACTGAGCCCGCCGAGTTCCTCGTCCAGGGCACGCTGTACCCCGACGTCGTCGAGTCCGGCGGCGGCGACGGGTCGGCCGTGATCAAGAGCCATCACAACGTCGGCGGCCTGCCGGACGATCTCACGTTCGAGCTGGTCGAACCACTGCGGACGCTGTTCAAGGACGAGGTGCGCCGCGTCGGGCTCGAGCTGGGACTGCCCGAGACGATCGTCGCGCGTCAGCCGTTCCCCGGCCCTGGCCTGGCGATAAGGATCATCGGCGAGGTCACCGCCGAGCGACTCGCCATCCTGCGCGCCGCCGACGCGATCGCGCGCGAGGAGATCACCGCCGCCGGGTTGAACCGCTCGATCTGGCAGTGCCCCGTCGTGCTGCTGGCCGATGTCCGCAGCGTCGGCGTGCAGGGCGACGGCCGCAGCTACGGCCACCCCGTCGTGCTGCGCCCGGTGTCGAGCGAGGACGCCATGACCGCCGACTGGTCGCGGCTGCCCTACGACGTGCTGGAACGCATCTCCACCCGGATCACCAACGAGGTCGCCGACATCAACCGCGTCGTGCTTGACGTGACCAGTAAGCCACCAGGGACCATCGAGTGGGAGTGAGCGCGACGGTGCCCGGGCGGCTCGCCAAGGCCATCAGGCAGCGCTCGTTCGCGGTCACCGCCGAGATCGGCCCGCCGCGTGGCGCGGACACCGAGCCGGTCCGGCGCGCCGCGAAGCTGCTGCGCGACTGGGTGGACGCGGTGAACATCACCGACAACCAGAACGCCCACGTCCGGCTGTCCAGCCTCGCCGGCAGCATCGTCGCGCTGCAGGCCGGCGTGGAGCCCGTCATGCAGCTGACCTGCCGGGACCGCAACCGGATCGCGCTGCAGTCCGACCTGCTCTCCGCGGGCGCATTGGGCGTGCCCAACGTCCTGCTGCTGGCCGGCGATCATCCGCGGCACGGCGACCATGCCGACGCCGCACCTGTCTTCGACCTGGACAGCGCGCAGCTGATCTCCGCGGCGCGGCAGATGCGCGACGACGGCCGGTTGCTGTCCGGCCGCGAGCTCGCACCCGCGCCGCGCTGGCTCATCGGCGCCGTCGACGATCCCGTCGGCTCACCGGAACGGCTCGCCGGCAAGGTCAAGGCGGGCGCGGAGTTCGTGCAGACCCAGTTCGTGGTCGACGTCCCGGCGTTCGAGGACTGGATGAGCCGGGTGCGCGACGCCGGCCT
Source organism: Pseudonocardiales bacterium (assembly GCA_013695005.1). Lineage (GTDB taxonomy): Bacteria > Actinomycetota > Actinomycetes > Mycobacteriales > Pseudonocardiaceae > Pseudonocardia. The sequence goes on along the minus strand of JACDBJ010000037.1, from coordinate 2,295 downwards.
GCACGAGCAGGTCGCCGTGCTGGCTGGCGTCGGCCCGATCCGGTCGGCGCGCGCGTTGGAGTTCCTGCGCACCGAGCTGCCGGGGGTCCAGGTTCCCGACGACGTCGTCAGCCGGCTGCTCGGCGTACCCGGCGACCGGACAGCCGAGGAAGGTATGACGCTGTGCGTGGAGACCGTGCAGCGGCTGCGCGAGATCCCCGGTGTGGCAGGGGTGCACGTGATGTCGGTCGGCCACGAGCAAGGTGTGCCCGAGATCCTCGAGCGTGCGGGTGTAGGCCGGGCCCAGCCGGGGTAGCCTCTGTTGTCCGAGTCCCAAGGACGGGACCCGATGGAGGGCGAAGACATGGCATTGGACGACAAGGCTGGACACAAGGCAGAAGAGCTCAAGGGCCGGGGCAAGGGAGCCGTTGGCGACCTGACCGACGACGAGCAGCTGCAGGCCGAGGGCGCAGCCGAGGAGAGTTCCGGCAAGCTCAAGCAGTCCGGGGACAAGCTCAAGGACGCGGCTGGCAAGGCCAAGGACGCCCTCACCGGCGACTAACGCATGCGAGCGACGGAAAGCCGGTTCCGCCCACCAGGGGGCAGGCGGAACCGGCTTTTCCGCGTCACGAGCTAGGAGCCACCACGCTCACGCGGCTGGCGCAGGCTGTTCGTCAGGAGCAGCAGACCGACCAACGCAGCGCCGCCGGCGAGCAGCCAGCGGGGGTCGAAGCTCGGCAACGGCGGCACGAACCCGACGATCGCGAAGACGGCGGTCACCAGGCTGACCAGCCCGACTGCGAGCGCGAGCAGGTCAGGGGCCCGCCGGGTCCTGGGCTGTAGGTCGTCGGTGGGCTCAGCCACGGTGCACCTCCACGTTTCCCATGCCCGCGTGGGCGTCAAGGATGATCAGCCGGCCGCCGGCGGTGCCGTCGCGACCGAGGTCGGTGCCCCGCATGTCGGACGACGGTCCGCGACGGTTGTCCTCCAGCCCGGCGCAGGCGACGTCGCCGACCCCGACACTGCAGTGCAACTGGACGTCGGCGTCCGGCGGGAGGTACACCTCGGCGTTGCCGACGCCGAGGTCCACAGCGGTCACGATGGGCGCCGCGTCGGTACCGGCCGGGGTGCTCAGGTCGAGCTGGCGCAGGTCGAGCTGGATGTCGCCGACCGACTGCTCGTAGCGCGCTGCGACGGCACCGGCGGACGTTGGCGTGGCCTCGATGGTGCCGGCACCTTTCCAGCCGTTCAGTGGGGCGGCTGTCGCCGCGTAGCTGATGAAGATCAGCGGCAGGGCCAGCAAGATCAGGCCGCGCCCCTGCTGCAGGAACGCGCCGACCACCAGGCCGAGCCCGATCACGCCGAGCACGACGCCGACGACCACCCGCAACCCGGCGAGGTCACCGCCCGCGAGCAGGATCCCACCGGCGATGCCGCCGGCCAGCAACGCCAGCCCGAGCGTGACGAGCGTCAGGCGGGAGCGCCGCCGGGGCGCCGGGGCCTGGGTCGGAGCGGATGGCTCGGGCAGGTCCCACGCGAACGGCGCCGCGCCCAGGGGGTCCCATGCGGGGGGTTCGGTGCGCCGGGCCGGGTCGCCGTCGGCGCCCATCGAGCCGGCGAGCGGGTCGGCCGCTACGTCCGGGCCGGCATCAGTCGACGTGGTGGCGGACGTCGCGGCAGCCGCCGCGACCGGTCGCCCGGGTATGCCCTGGTCGGCCCGGTGGCGGTGCAGCAGGAACAGCAGCCCGCCGACCACCGCGAGCGAGAACAACACCTGTGGCTCGCCGCCGATGATCGTCCCGGCGGTGATCACTCCGACGATCACCAAACCGATGATCAACCCGGGGTGTGGCCCACGGTGGCGCGCACGCCGACGGCCCGCGCCGGAAGCGGTCGGCGCCTTATCGGACTCGTCGGGAAGCGCGATCCATCCGGCGATGTAGAGCAGGATGCCGACGCCGTAGAACGCAGCGACGACGAAGCCGATCCGGATCAGTACCGGGTCGACGTCGTAGCGGCGGGCGATCGCCGCGGCGACCCCGGCGATCTTGCGGTCGTCGCGAGGCCGGGCGGGGCGGGTCTCCCACATCTCCCGCAGGGTGGCCTGGACGTCGGTGTCGTTGCTCATGTTTGCCACAGTGCCTTCACAAGTACCCGGCAGGTATCGGGGGTGACCCCGAGCTATCCCTGATCTGTTCCCCGATGGCAGGCCAGGCCAGGCGTGTGACGATAGAACCATGACGTCCACCCCGGAACCGGCGCAGCGCGTGCCGGCGGCGCCGACCGCGCCCGCGGCCGTCCCGGGCCGCGCTCCGG
>JACDBJ010000028.1 GCA_013695005.1 Pseudonocardiales bacterium | reverse complement strand
CGCCTAGCCCGAGCCGCCGCCACTCATGCGGCAGAACACCCGCCTGGCGGACGTTGTGCCACACGAGTGGCGGGGTGCCGGGCAGGGTGCGCGCCGGGTGGGGCTAGCGGATGCCTGCGGCGTCCATGCCGCGCAGCTCCTTCTTGAGGTCTTGGATCTCGTCCCGCAGCCGGGCGGCCAGCTCGAACTGCAGGTCGCGCGCCGCCCCGAGCATCTGTTCGGTGAGCTGCTGCACCAGGTCCGCCAGCTCTGCACGCGGCATGGACGTGGTGTCCCGGCCGGCGAACACACCCGAGCTGCCCCGCCCGCCGCCCGGCTCCCCGGCCGCCCGGCGGCCACGGGAGGCATTGCGGCCCGACCCGCCCACCGGAACCGTCTCCTCGTCGGCTTCCTTGTACACCTGGTCCAGGATGTCCTGGATCTTCTTGCGCAGCGGCTGCGGGTCGATACCCCGCTCGGTGTTGTAGGTGACCTGCTTGGCCCGCCGGCGATCGGTCTCGTCGATGGCCCGCTTCATCGAGTCGGTGATCCGGTCGGCGTACATGTGCACCTGGCCGGACACGTGCCGCGCGGCACGCCCGATGGTCTGGATCAGCGACGTGCCGCTACGCAGGAACCCCTCCTTGTCGGCGTCGAGGATCGACACCAGCGAGACCTCGGGCAGGTCGAGCCCCTCCCGCAGCAGGTTGATGCCGACCAGGACGTCGAAGTCGCCGAGCCGCAGCTGGCGCAGCAGCTCGACCCGGCGCAGCGTGTCGACCTCGGAGTGCAGGTACCGCACCCGGATGCCCAGCTCGAGCAGATAGTCGGTGAGGTCCTCGGCCATCTTCTTGGTCAGCGTGGTGACCAGCACGCGCTCGTCGCGCTCGGCACGTTCGCGGATCTCGTGCACGAGGTCGTCGATCTGGCCCTTGGTCGGCTTGACGATCACCTGCGGGTCGACCAGCCCGGTCGGCCGGATCACCTGCTCGACGAACTCACCGCCGGTACGGCTGAGCTCGTACGGGCCGGGTGTCGCCGAGAGGTACACCACCTGGCCGATGCGATCGGTGAACTCCTCCCAGGTCAGCGGCCGGTTGTCCATCGCGGACGGCAGCCGGAAGCCGTGCTCGACCAGCACCCGCTTGCGTGAGGAGTCGCCCTCGTACATGCCGCCGATCTGCGGAACCGTCACGTGCGACTCGTCGATCACCAGCAGGAAGTCGTCCGGGAAGTAGTCGATCAGGGTGGCCGGCGCGGAGCCTGCAACGCGCCCGTCGATGGGCCTGGAGTAGTTCTCGATGCCGGAGCAGAAGCCGACCTGGCGCATCATCTCCACGTCGTACTGGGTGCGCATCCGCAGCCGCTGCGCCTCCAGCAGCTTGCCCTGCGACTCCAGCTCCGCCAGCCGCTGCGCGAGCTCGGCCTCGATCTCGCGGATCGCGCGGGCCATCCGCTCCGGCCCGGCGACGTAATGCGTGGCCGGGAAGATGCGCAGGCTGTCGCACTCGCGGACCACCTCGCCGGTGAGCGGATGCAGGTAGTACAGCGACTCCACCTCGTCGCCGAAGAACTCGACCCGGACCGCCAGCTCCTCGTACGCCGGGATGATCTCGACGGTGTCGCCGCGGACCCGAAACGTGCCGCGGCTGAAGGCGTGGTCGTTGCGGGTGTACTGGACGTCGACGAGCCGCCGGAGGAACTTGTCGCGATCGATCGACTCCCCCACCTTCAGCGCCACCGAGCGGTCGAGGTACTCCTGCGGCGTGCCGAGGCCGTAGATGCAGGACACCGACGCGACGACGACGGTGTCCCGCCGGGTCAACAGGCTCATCGTCGCCGAGTGCCGCAACCTCTCGACATCGGAGTTGATCGAGGAGTCCTTCTCGATGTAGGTGTCGGTCTGCGGGACGTACGCCTCTGGTTGGTAGTAGTCGTAGTAGGAGACGAAGTACTCCACCGCGTTGTTCGGCAGCATCTCGCGCAGCTCGTTGGCCAGCTGCGCGGCCAACGTCTTGTTCGGCGCCATCACCAGGGTCGGTCGTTGCAGGCGCTCGATCAGCCACGCAGTGGTGGCCGACTTGCCGGTACCGGTGGCGCCGAGCAGCACGACATCGGGCTCACCGGACTCGATGCGGCGTTGTAGCTCCTCGATGGCGGCCGGTTGGTCGCCTGCCGGTTTGTGGTCACTGACGACCTCGAAGCGGCTCTGTGCGCGCTGGTGGGTGCCGATCGGGCGGTGCTCCGAGTGGGCGGTGATGGGCTGGCTCACGACTTCGAGGGTAAGCCCTGACCCGGACGGTTCTGACAGGATCGGGTCGGTGCACCGGCCGAAGATCGAGACGTTCGACGTGGAGGCCGGCACGAACACCGATCCGAAGGGCTTCGTTCGCACGGTTGACGAGTTCCGCCAGGAGCCCTTCGGGCTCTACATGAGCCGTTCGATGGTCGGTCACCCGCGGTGTCACTGGGTCGAGTCATGGCTGCTGCCCGAGCTCGGTATCCGCGTCACGGACTGGTGGATGAACCCCGGCGACGAGCGCGACCAGGACTTCTACATCGACATCGTCGACATCGAGCACGACGGCCCGGTGTGGCGCACCATCGACTACTACCTCGACCTGGTGTCAAAGACCGGGCGTGACACCGAGGTCCTCGACGTCGACGAGTTCGTCGCCGCCGTCGACGAGCGGCTACTCGACCTGCCGACCGCCCAACGTGCCATGGAGATCACCCACCGAACACTGGCAGGCATCGCCGGTCATGGTCACGACCTGGACGCCTGGCTGGCCACAGCCGGGATCACCCTGACCTGGCGAGGGCGCTGAGCACCCCCTGTCAGCCTGTGCC
>JACDBJ010000566.1 GCA_013695005.1 Pseudonocardiales bacterium | reverse complement strand
GCACCGCGCGGCCCGCGATCCGTGCTGGCCGTTGCTCGCCGCCCAGCTCGTTGACCGGCCCGGACAGGCGTCTGCGGCGTGCGCGGCCGCGACCGCCGCACTCGGTGTCGAACAGGCGCTGGCCGCTATCGACGCCGTGCACGGCGCCCCCACCCGCACCCTGCCGGAAGCGGTGGAGACCGTCTTCGAGCTCGACCTCGGCCGCGGCGTGCTGAGCCGCCGACACGTCCCCGCGCACCCGGCCTGTCCGTGCCGGGTGGCCGCGGTCGGGTGAGCCGGCGGGCGCCCGGGTGTCCATCCGCAGCCGCTCGGGGCAGAATCGGCAGGTGACCGACATTCCCCGCCGCAGCGTGCAGCGCACCGCGAAGCTGGCGAGCATCCCGCTCGGTCTCGCCGGTCGCGCCGCAGCCGGCTGGGGGAAGCGGCTGGTCGGCGGCGACGGCGAGGAGATCTCCGCCCAGCTCGCGGCCAAGAGCGCCGAGCAGTTGTTCGCCGTCCTCGGCGAGCTCAAGGGCGGCGCGATGAAGTTCGGCCAGGCACTGAGTGTGTTCGAGGCGGCGGTGCCCGACGAGCTGGCCGCGCCCTACCGCGAGGCGCTGACCAAGCTGCAGACCTCCGCGCCGCCGATGCCGGCAGCGGACGTCAACCGCGTGCTCGCCGAGCAGCTCGGCCGGGGCTGGCGGGCTCGGTTCACCGAGTTCGACGACGTACCGGCCGCCGCGGCGAGCATCGGTCAGGTGCACCGCGCCGTCTGGCGCGACGGGCGCACCGTCGCGGTGAAGGTGCAGTACCCCGGCGCGGAGGAGGCTGTGCTGTCCGACCTGCGCCAGCTCGCCCGGTTCAGCCGCCTGATGCAGCCGCTGATCCCCGGCATGGAGATCCGGCCGCTGATCAACGAGCTGCGCGACCGGATGGTCGAGGAGCTCGACTACCGCGAGGAGGCCAACAACCAGCGCGCCTTCGCCGCGGAGTTCGACGGGGACGACCAGGTGATCGTGCCCAAGGTGGTGGCCTCCGCGCCGCGAGCCATGATCAGCGAGTGGATCACCGGCACGCCGCTGGCCGCGATCATCCGCTCCGGCGACCAACAGCAGCGGGACGAGGCGGGCCGGCTGCTCGCCGAGTTCCACTACTCCGCTCCGGCCCGCGCCAGGCTGCTGCACGCCGACCCGCATCCTGGCAACTTCCAGCTCAGCGCAGACGGGCGTTTGATCGTCCTCGACTACGGCGCGGTCGCGCGGCTGCCCAACGGGCTGCCGGACGCGCTGGGTTCGATGACCCGGCTCGCGCTCGAGCGACGTCCGGAGGAGCTGATGGAGCTGATGCGCGCGGAGGGCTTCGTGCGGCCGGACACCGAGCTCGACGCGGTGGACGCGATGGCCTACCTCGCGCCGTTCGCCGAGCCGCTGCGTACCGAGCGGTTCACGTTCAGCCGGCGCTGGCTGCAGCGCCAGGCCGACCGGATCGGCGACCTGCGCGGGCCGGACTTCCGCACCGGCCGGGCGCTGAACCTGCCGCCGCAGTACCTGCTGGTGCACCGGGTCACGCTCGGCACCCTCGGCGTGCTCTGCCAGCTGGGCTCGGACATCGCCCTGCGCGCGATCGTCCGCCGCTGGCAGCCCGGCATCGTCACCGACTGAGCGGTTTGAACTCTCCGCTGCCCGGACGGAAACGGTCGGGTAGCCGGCGCCAGGCCTGCACGAAGCCCGCCGGAAACTCGCCGACTGGCAGGTGATAGTCCCACGCCCCGTCACGCCAGCCGGGCCAGTAACGCTCGTCGGGCAGGCGGCCCGCCCGGCATGCAGCCGCGATGCTGCCCGCTCGATAACGAATGTGCTGCACGGCCAGCTGCGCGGTGCCGTCGTCCAGACTCCACTCGGGACGCCAACCGCCGTCCGCGCCCTGGTCATCGGGCGCCTCGTCGCTGAGGCGGTCGAACCAGGCCAGCCAGCGAGCGGCCTCGTCCCTGGTGCCCGTGCGGAACGCAGGAAGCCGTACCAGGCCGCGGGGAACCACCAGGGATTCGTCCGGTCGATGCTCGCCAGCTCGCGGTAGGGGGCCGGCTTCTTGGCGTGCCAGTACTCCGTGGCGACCGCCCCGATGAGGACGTCCGGGCCGCCGATGGGCACGTCCGGGCCGGCCAACGCCGTTCGCAGCGCCGCCCATATCGCGTGTCGGTCGCTCGGGAAACCCCGCTGCGACTGCGCTTCGCCAGGGAACGTGACATATCAGCTCACCGACAACGACCATCCGGTGACTGCCCATTTGACGAGCGGTTGATCAGGTGACGTTGGCACCAAGCGGCTCGCCATCGTCCAGTGCTTCTCGGTGTACACGGTGATCAGGGCGTTGCCGAGGAACCGCATGAGGTGGACTGAGCAGCCGAAGTACGGGTTGTACGAGTGCAGCTGAGCCCGCAGCGGTGGCCGCCCTGGCTCAACCACGTTGATCGTGATCTCCACCGGGACGTAACCGACGCTCAGATCACCGATCGTCTTCTCGACCAAGCCAACCCGACCGCTGCCATGGTCTACGGTGCCGTCCAGGACGCGGTTGCCGGGGCTGATGGCGAACCCGTCGGCATCCTGTCGGGGCGGCTGCACTGGGTAGGATCCGTCCAGACCGAGCGCTGTACCGATGGCGGCCAACAAGTCGGCAGTCACCGATCAACTGTAGCCGCGCAGCGTGCGGCAACGAACGTCACGACGTCACTGACCGCCGGCCCCGGCGGGAGACCACGGGGCCGGCGGTCTGGTGGGCACCGCTCCCAGACGGCGGTGCGGGCTTGCTCCGATCAGGCGCTCATCGCGGCGACCTCACGGTCGCGCGCCAGGTCGGCGTTGCTGGGACGACCACGGGGCCGCTTGCGGGCGATCACGCTGCCGCGCTCGAAGATCTCGCCACCCCACACCCCCCACGGCTCGCGCCGGCGCAGTGCCCCTGCGAGGCACTCCGCCCGTACCGGGCACTGCTCGCACAGCGACTTCGCCCGGTCCAGCTCCACCGGGTCTTCGGCGAACCAGAGGTCGGCGTCGTCGGAACGGCAAGGCAGACATAGCCCAGCGCGAGGTGCCCCGTCCAACAGTCCGGACAGGGCGAACAAGCTGTCCAGCTCGGCGGGGTCCCCGCTGGGCTGGCTCACGGTGGGCGCCCCGTTGTCCAGCGGGACGCTTCGGATGAACACAGCAACCTCCTTGGTCGAATTACTCCTGGCGGGACAGCGGCAACAAACCGGGACAAACAAAAAGGCCGCGGCCCTGGTGCGGGTCCGCGGCCTCAAAATCCTGAGCCGGCGAGCTGTGGCGATGTGGCGTCAAGGGCGACGCTCCTGCGCGGACACGCATCTTTGGTTGTGGGTGAGATCGGCGCCAGTGCGCTTCACGAGCGCTCGCGCCGGCGTCCAGACAGCCTGGGCCTGCTCGTACGCGAACGCGCCGAAGCTGCCCGGTACCAGGACGGCACGGGTGCCGGTGATCATGTTCTTCATCTCGGCACCTCCCCTGGTGCTCGACGCGCAGAAGTGAGAGCGGGTGCGCCCTCCTCAGACGAGGCTAAGCGTGCCCCCGCGCGAGAGCAATCTATTTTCCGCCTTGGACCAACGAGATCACGTCAGGCCCGTAGCGATCGAGCTTGCGCGCGCCGATCCCCGGTATCGCCACCAGCGCGGCGGGATCCGCCGGCCGCTGTTCGGCGATCGCCGTCAGGGTCGCATCGGTGAACACCACGTATGCCGGGACCTGCGCCTGCTTGGCCGTCGCGCTGCGCCACGCCTTGAGCCGGTCGAGCAGCTCCACGTCTATATCCGACGGGCAGTCGGTGCAGCGCCGGAGCTTGAGCGCGTCGACTCCGGCCAGCGGCTTGCCGCAGATCCGGCACCGTGGCTTCGCGCCACCGCCGCCGGTCGGGGTGCGGGCGGCCGGGTGCTCGTCGGGGATCAGGCCGTAGAGGAACCGGCTGCGCCGCCGGTGCCGGCGCCCGCCCGCCGCCCGCGACAGCGCCCAGGACAGCGAGAGCCGCCGGCGAGCGCGGGTCAGCCCGACGTAGAGCAGCCGGCGCTCCTCCTCGATCGCCTCAGGGTCGTCGTCGGCGTGCTGGATCGGCAGCGTGCCGTCGACGAGCCCGACCATGAACACCGCCTCCCACTCCAGGCCCTTGGCCGAGTGCAGGGATGCCAGCGTGACGCCCTGCACGGTGGGTGGGTGCGCCGAGTCGGCTCGGAGCTCCAGCTCGGCGGCGAACCCGGCGAGGTCGGTCTCCGGGTGCTCGGCGGTGATCTCCTCGGCCAGCGAGGCGATGGCGCGCAGCGACTCCCACCGTGCTCTGCCGGCGGACCCGGCGGCGGGTTCGTCGGTCAGCCCGAGTGGGGCGAGCACTGCGCGTACGGCGTCGGGCAGGGACCCGTCCGGCGGTGTTGCGTTGCCGGCCGAGCGCACCGCCGACATCGCCTGACGCACCTCGGCCCTGGCGTAGAACCGCTCGCCGCCGCGCACCTGGTAGGCCAGCCCGGCATCGGACAGCGCCCGCTCGTAGGCCTCGGACTGCGCGTTCACCCGGAACAGCACGGCGATCTCGGCAGGCGGCACACCGTCGGCGACCAGCCGCTTGATCGACGTCGCGACGGCCGCTGCCTCTGCGGGCTCGTCGTCGTACTCGGCGAAGTCCGGCTCCGGCCCTGGCGGCAGCTGCCCGACGAGCTGCAGCTTCGAGCCGGCGACCCGGCCGCGCGCAGCGGAGATCGCCCGGTTGGCCGCAGCGACGACCTGCGGGGTGGACCGGTAGTCGCGGGTCAGCCGAACGAGCACGGCCTCGGGGAACCGGCGGGTGAACTCCAGCAGGTAGCGCGGCGAGGCACCGCCGAAGGTGTAGATCGTCTGGTTCGGGTCGCCGACCACGGTGAGGTCGTCGCGACGCCCCAGCCAGGCGTTGAGCACGCGCTGCTGCAACGGCGTGACGTCCTGGTACTCGTCGACGACGAAGCAGCGGTAGCGGCTCTGGAACTCCTCGGCGACCTCGCTGTGCTCCTCGAGCGCGGCCGCGGTGTGCAGCAGCAGGTCGTCGAAGTCGAGCAGCTCGGCGCGAGTCTTGAGCTCCTCGTAGCCGGTGTAGACGGCGGCCACCAGCTCGGGCGCGGCCGGGGTGTCGCGGCGCTCCTTGGCCACCGCGGCCGGGTAGTCGGTGGGTGTGATCAGGCTGGCCTTGGCCCACTCGATCTCGCTGGCGAGGTCGCGCAGTGTCTCGGGCTCGGTACCCGAGCCGGCCCGGTTGGCGGCCTGGCCGACGAAGCGGAGCTTGCCCTCCAAGACCTGCCATGGCTGGTCGCCGACGACCCGCGGCCAGAAGTAGCGCAGCTGGCGCAGGGCGGCGGCGTGGAAGGTACGGGCCTGCACGCCGGAAACCTGCAGCGCGGCGAGCCGGGTGCGCATCTCCCCCGCTGCCCTCGTGGTGAAGGTGACTGCGAGGACCTGACCGGGCGCCACATGACCGGCGCGGACCAGCTCGGCGATCCGGTGGGTGATCGTGCGGGTCTTCCCGGTGCCCGCGCCGGCGAGCACGCAGACCGGGCCACGCGGGGCGAGGACGGCCGCGCGCTGCTCGTCGTCCAGGTCCTCGAGGTTGTACTGCCGGGGAGCCACGCCCCGATACTGTCAGGCGCCGCCGACGGCTCGCTCGGACCGGCACGCCTGGGCAACTGCGGCGCAGCCGGCCACGCTGTCGCAGCCGCACGCTGCGAGGTGGGCGAGCAGCTCACGCATGGCGTCGATCGTCGCGGCCAGCTCGTCGAGCTCCGCACGCTTACGAGCCGCCAGCGTGCGCCACGCGGGTCCTGGCGGCTTGTCGGGGGCGGCGGTCAGCAGCTCTGCGACCTCGGTGAGCCGGAACCCGGCGCGTTGCGCGAGCTCGATCACCGCGATCCGGTCCAGCACCGACGGCGGATAGTGCCGCCGCCCGTTGATCCGCCGCGGGGCGGCGAGCAGGCCGATGGCCTCCCAGTGCCGCAGCGTGGCCACCGTCCGACCGGTGCGCCGCGCCACCTCCCCGATCAGCAGCTCGCCGGCCAACAGCGCGCGACTCGCTGGTTCAGATCGCGCAACTCGCTTGTCTGGAGCGCGCAACTCGCGGGGGGTAGGCTCGCCGGTCAGGGCGCCACCTCGAACATCGTCCGGACGGCCGCGGCGCCACCGCCGGGCGCGGCCACGTCGACGATGGTTGCGTCGGCCGTGCTGGTCAGCGACCAGCTGGCCCAGCCACAGCAGCGGCGCTCGGTGGCCACCAGGTCGAGCAGGGCATGGGCGGTGTCGTGCTCGGTGTCGAACTCCAGCCGCACGCCGGACTCGGTGGCGGTGCGGGCACGCAGAGCGGTGTCGGCGAGGGTTCGCCAGTTCAGCTGCTGGCGGCTGAGGTCGTCGGCGGTGAGTTGGCAGGAGATCTCGGTCATCGCTCCAGCGTCACACCTAATGTCGACATGAGGTCAAGAACTTTCCGGCCCGACCACGCCCCCGAGTGCCCGCAGCCGCTCGCCGGTGGCGTCGACGTCGGCCACCACCACGCCGGTGAACGCCGTCGGCGCGAAGAACTCCGCGGCGACCGCCGCCACCTCCTCGGTCGTAACGGCCGCCAGCCGCTCCGGGTGCCGGCGCAACCACTCGACGTCCAGCCCGGCCGAGGTCAGCGCGCTCAGCGTGCCGGCCAGCCCGGCCTGGCTGTCCAGCGAGATCAGCAGCGAGCCGATGGCGTACCGGCGCGCCGAGTCCACCTCGTCGGTGGTCGGCGGCACGAGCCCGAGCCGGCCCAGCTCGTAGCGCATCTCCCAGAGCGCAGCGGCGGTGACGTCGGTGGCGGTGTCGGCCTCCACCAGCAACGACCCGCTGTTTCGCATGAACTCGACGGCGGAGTAGGCGGAGTACGTGTAGCCCTTGTCCTCGCGCAGGTTTTCCACCAACCGTGAGGAGAAGTACCCGCCGAGGACCATGTTGGCCAGCTGGAACGCCGGGTAGCGTTCGTCGGAGCGGGGCATCGCCGCCGCGGACAGCCGCAGCTGGGACTGCACGGCGCCTGGCCGGTGCACAAGCAGCAGGTCGTCGCCGCGCACCAGCGGCGGCTCGTCCAGCTCGGTGGCCGGATGGTCGGTGGACCAGCCCTGCAGCGCCTGCTCCACCTGCCCGATCACCGCCTCCGGGTCGAGGTCGCCGACGAGCACCAGCGTGGACCCTGCCGGCACGACCGCGCCGGCGTGCAGCGCGCGCAGCTGCTCCTGGGTGACGGCCTCGACCTCCGCCCCGGTCGGGATCTCCCTGCTGATCGGGTGGTCGCCGTAGCGGCGGCGCTGCAGCGCCTCCCGCGCGATCACCCTCGGTTGTGCCCGGGTGACCGTGATCCGCTCGACGAGGCGCTCGCGCTCGCGGTCGACCTCGGCCGGCGGGTAGGCGGCGCTGGTGAGCACGTCGGCGAGCACGTCGAGCATCGTCGGCAGGCCGTCGGCCAGGGCAGAGCCGTAGACCCCGAGCCGCTCCGGGTCGACCCCGACGCCGAGGTCGGCCCCGACCGTGGCCAGCTCGTTGTCCAGCTCGACCCTGCTGCGGCGCTGGGTGCCGGTCAGCATGGCCGAGGACAGCAGCTCGGCCTGCGCGGTGTGCGCCGGGTCGGAGTCGGCGAACGGCACTCTCAGCCGGAGCTCGACCATCGGCACGGTCGGGCGGCGAACGGCGAGCACCCGCAGCCCGCTGGAGACGGTGGCGTCGACGACATCGGGCACCGGGGCGCCCAGGAAGGTCGCCAGCGGCGGCAGCGGCCGCGGACCGGCCTCGGTCCGGCCGATCTGCCCCGCGCTGCGGTGCCCTGAGGTGGTGGTTGCGGTCACTGCTGAGCCTCTGCTTTGTTGTCGGCTGACGGCTCGATGACCAGGACGGCGCGGCCACCCTCGTGCGCGGCGGCGGCAGCGGCCGCCACCTGCTCGGGTTTGACCGCGGCCAGCCGTTGCGGCAGCTCCGCGACGAGCTCGGCGCGGCCGTAGAGCAGCTCGCGGGAGCCGAGCGCCAGCATCCGATGCATGAGCCGGTCCTGCTCGCCGTAGAAGGCCGAGGACCAGCGGGCGGTGTGCCTGGCCAGCTCGGCCGCATCCGGTCCGTCCGTGGCCAGCCGCCCCAGCTCCTCGTCGATGGCGGTGAGCACCTGGTCGGCGGCCACCTCCGGCGGGTGCATCGCCGTGATGGTGAACGTGTCCGGGTCCCGGGCGTCCAGCGGGCCCAGCAGCCCGCAGCTGGCGGAGATGTCGGTGACGATGCCGTCGCCGTGCACCAGCCGCTGCTGCAACCGCGACGCCTCGCCGTCAGCGAGCGTGGAGGCCAGCAGCGTCTGTGCGAGGTAGCTGTCCAGGTCGGCGGTGGGGTCGGCGACCCGGTAGCCCAACGCGAGCGCCGGCAGCGGCGCGAGCGCGTCGGGCTCGGTGTGGCGGCGTTCGCCGGGCGGTGGCGGTTCGGCGAAGGACGGCCGGATCGGCGTCGGCCGGGCTGGGATGTCGCCGAAGTGCTTGTCCACCATCGCGAGCGCGTCGTCGGTCTCGAAGTCACCCGCAACAGTCACCAGCGCATTGCCCGGCGCGTAGTAGGTGTCGAAGAACGCGGCCGCGTCGTCGAGGCTGGCCTGCTCGAGGTCGGTGAAGTCGCCGTAGCCGTTGTGCGCGTTCGGGAAGGTGTCGTAGAGCACCGGCGGCAGCAGGATCCACGGGAAGCCGCCGTAAGGCCGATTCAGCACGTTGAGCCGGATCTCCTCCTTGACGACGTCGATCTGGTTGCGCAGGTTCTCCTCGGTCAGCCGCGGCGCACGCAGCCGGTCGGCCTCGAGGAACAGCGCCCGCTCCAGCGCTGCGGTGGGCAGCACCTCGAAGTAGTCGGTGTAGTCCTGGTGGGTAGAGCCGTTGAACGTGCCGCCCGAGCCCTGGACGTGGCGGAAGTGCGCCAGCTTCTCCAGGCTCTCGCTGCCCTGGAACATCAGGTGCTCGAACAGGTGCGCGAACCCGGTGCGACCCACCGGCTCGGAGCGGAAGCCGACGTCGACGTGCACCGCGACGCCGACGACGGGGCTGGCTCGATCGGGAGCGAGCAGGACTCGCAGCCCGTTGGGCAGGGTGAGCCGGTGCAGCTCTGGGGTGGGGGCTTTCGTCAACGCAGTCGACACGTCACAGACGATAACCGTGCTAGCGACTGGCGGTGCCGGACGCGGTTGGCTCGGGGTGCAGCGGCGGCGCGCCGACGGCGCAGTGCATCCGACAGGGGCTCTGCTCGCGCGGCTCGGCCGTGACCGGCTCACCCGGGGGTGGCTCGTTCAGCACGGTGCTGCGGATCGTGGCGAAGGCGAGCACCCCGCCGGCCACCAGCAGGCCGGCGCTGATCAGCATCGACATCCGGAACGCGCTGGACAGCAGGCCAGGGTCGGCGTACTGGTCACCGGACAGCCCGGTCAGCAAGGGCAGCGCGGCCACCGCGAGCAACCCGGCGACCCTGGCCACGGCGTTGTTCACCCCGCTGGCCACCCCGGCGTGCCGGTCCTCGGCGGCGGCGAGCACGGTGGCCGTCAGCGGTGCCACGGTCAGCGAGAGGCCGAGCCCGAAGACGATCACCGCAGGCAGTACGTCGGCCAGGTAGCTCGCTCCCTGCCCGATCCGGGTCATCAGCAGCAGGCCGACCGCGCACACCAGCGGCCCGACCGTCATGGGGATCCGCGGCCCGATCCGCTGGGCCAGCGCCCCGGCGCGCGCGGAGAGCAGCAACATCAGCACCGTGATCGGCAGCAACGCGATGCCGGCCGCGACCGGCGAGAAGCCGGCGACCACCTGCAGCGCGAGCACCAGCAGGAAGAAGACCACACCGATCGCGCCGTAGACGGCGAACGTCACCAGGTTGGCCGCCGTGAACTGGCGCGATCTGAACACGTCCAGCGGAAGCATGGGGTGGGTCGAGCGGCGCTCCGCGATCACGAACCCGACCAGGCCGAGCACACCGACCACGAGCGTGGCGAGGACCAGTGGGTCGGTCCCGCCGCGGTTCGGCCATTCGGTGAGCCCGTAGGTCAGCCCGGCGAGCCCGAGCGCGCCGAGCACGGCACCCGGGACGTCCAGCGCCTTGTGGGCCGCCGTGGGATCGGCGGACTCCGGGACGTGCCGGACGGCGATCAGCACGACGAACAGGGCCAGCGGAAGGTTGATCAGGAACACCAACCGCCAGCTGCCGAGCTCCACCAGCCAGCCGCCGAGCAGCGGGCCGATCGCGCCCGCGATCCCGCCGAGGCCTGACCAGGCGCCGATCGCGCGCGCCCGATCCTCGGGGTGGAACGACGCCTGCAGGATCGCCAGGCTGCCCGGCGTGAGCAAGGCACCGCCGATGCCTTGCAACGCGCGGGCCAGCACCAGCGTCTGGATGTTCGGTGCGAGGCCGCACAGCATCGACGCGCCGGCGAACCACCACACCCCGATCAGGAACACCTTGCGCCGGCCGTACCGGTCCCCGAGCGAGCCGCCGAGCAGGATGAACGCGGCCAGCGTCAGCGTGTAGCCGTTGACGGTCCACTGCAGCCCGGCCAGGTCGGCGTCGAGCTCGGCGCCGATCCTCGGCAACGCGACGTTCACCACGGTGGCGTCGACGAAGGCCAACGCGGAGCCCAGCACGGTTGCCGTGAGCACCCAGCGGCCGGCGGGTTGGCTGTACCGGACGCCCATCGCCAGCTCGGTCACCGGGCCCAGTATGCGCCCGCGCGAGCGGGTCCGGCTGAGGACCGGAGCGGGTCAGCTCTTGCGCAGGCCGGCGACGGCCTCCCCTGCCTCGTAGCACTCGATCATGTCCTCGGACGCGCACGCAGCGGCTTCCCAGCGCGCCCGCAGCGCGGCGATCCGGGGTGCCTCCGCGAGATCCAGTGCGGCCGCGGCGGCGCTCAGGACGTCGTCGGCACCGGCCCGGATCTCGGGATCGTGGTAGCCGGCCCATGCCGATGCCTGGTGCAGCTCGGCGTCGGGCACGATCCGCCGGCCGGGCAGGCTGGTGTCGAGCACGATGCCCTTGAGCAGTGCCAGCAGATCGGCGTAGAGCTCGAAGTCCGCGCACGGGTCGAACGCCTTGAACTCGATCCGCCCGGCCTCGGCAGGGATGCGGGCGGGCTGGGTCAGCGACGGGTCGGAGTCGAGCATCGCCGAGCCGGCGGGCAGGAACACCATCGCGGCCGGCCGGCGCCCGGTGCGGATGTGGGTGCGGACCGAGAGGCCGCCCCACGGCTTGCCGCCGTAGAACGGCGAGCAGAACGTGAACGGGACGATGTAGGGGCTGTAGTGGGTGAGCTTCGCTCCGGCGTCGATCAGTGCGTCGTGGTCCATCCCGGCGAAGGACAGGTTGAGGTCCGGGCCGTAGGTCGTCATATGCAGGTGCGCGGTGCGGTCCTCCGGCGAGCCGACGCGGTGCGCCCGCTCCCACGCATTCAGCTCGGGCTCGACGCGGTACGCCTGCTCGAACGGGTTGAACCCCACCGTGACGAGCGTGAACCCTGCGCTGGTCGCCGCGGCGTCGAGCAGCTTGTAGTCCGCGGCCAGGGCGGCGACCGCGTGGGCGACGTCGTCGTGCACGACGGTGCGGATCTCGATGCCCTTCGGGTCGCAGCGCAGCAGCTCCCCGTCGTCGTCGAAGCGCTCGAAACCCTCGACGTACCACCGCTTGAGCTTGATGCCGAGGTCGCCGACCCGCAGGCCTGGGTAGTCGTCTTCGGAGATCGGCAGCTCGTCGACGATCGACTGCAGCTCCGCGAAGGTGGTGTTGGTGAAGTCGGCGAATCGACCGTCCGGTCGCAGCAGGGCGCTCTCGTGCTCGATCCCGCAGCGGAATCCCCCCGCC
>JACDBJ010000552.1 GCA_013695005.1 Pseudonocardiales bacterium | reverse complement strand
GGGTGCTCCCACATCTCGGTGTGCATCGCCGGCACCATAAACACCGGGCAGCGGGCCATCAGCAGCGTGGCGGTCAGCAGGTCGTCGGCGCGGCCGTGCGCCGCGCGGGCCAGCAGGTCGGAGGTCGCGGGCGCCACGACCACCAGCTCCGCCTGCTGCCCCAACCGCACGTGCGGCACCTCGGGCACGTCGGCGAACAGGTCGGTGTGCACCGGATGGCCGGACAGCGCCTCGAAGGTCGCCGCGCCGACGAACCGCAGGGCGGACGCGGTGGGAAGCACGTGCACGTCGTGCCCGGTCTCCGTCAGCCCGCGCAGGACCTCACAGGCCTTGTAGGCGGCGATACCGCCGGAAACCCCCAGCAGGACGCGCCGCGGGGTGGTCATCGTCAGGGTCGTGCTCAGGGCCCGTTGTCGCCCTCGGTGTGCTCGAGCAGCCCGGCGTGGATCTCGCGCAGCGAGATCGACAGCGGCTTCTCCCGCGCACCGGGCTCGACCAGCGGGCCGACGTACTCCAGCAGGCCCTCGCCGAGCTGGGAGTAGTAGTCGTTGATCTGCCGCGCGCGCTTGGCCGCGAAGATGACCAGCGCGTACTTCGAGCTCGCCTTGTCCAGCAGCTCGTCGATCGGCGGATTGGTGATGCCCTCGGGGACGGTGGCGCCGGTCAGGGGGATGCTCACTCAGGTACTCCTGCTCCTGGGTCGGGGTGGACCCGGGCTGTAGCGGTCGGATCTACCAGCAACTTTACCAATGTTTGCACGACGCCCTGCAGGTCGGCATTCACCACGGCCACGTCGAACTCCGCCTTGGCCGCCAACTCGCCCCGCGCGGTGGCCAGCCGGCGCTGTAGATCGGCGTCCCGCTCGGTGCCCCTGGCCTCCAGCCGCCGGGTCAGCTCGGTCCAGCTCGGTGGCTCGAGGAACACCAGCAGCGCGTCCGGCATCACGGCCTTCACCGCCCTGGCGCCCTGCAGGTCCAGCTCGAGCAGCACGGTGTGGCCGGCGTCGAGATGACGCTCGACGGGCTCGCGGGGCGTCCCGGACCGGTGCAAGCCGCCGTGGATCTCGGCCCATTCGAGCAGCTCGGAGTTCGCGATCATCTGCTCGAACATCGCCGCGTCGACAAAGCGGTAGTCGCGCCCGTCGACCTCATCTGGGCGAGGCCCGCGGGTGGTCACCGAAACGCTGAAATGCAGATCGGGCAGCTCGTGGCGAAGCGCGGCGACGACGCTGCTCTTACCGACGCCGGAGGGGCCGGCCAATACGACCAGTCGGCCCCTCGCGGCGCGGTCAGTCACTCTCCGTCGAAGTCGGCGAGCAGCGCCTTGCGCTGACGCTCACCGAGGCCACGCAGCCGGCGGCTCGGCGCGATCTCGAGCCGCTCCATGATCTGCTGCGCACGCACCTTGCCAACGCCTGGCATGGCTTCGAGCAGCGCCGAGACCTTCATCTTGCCCAGGACCTCATTGGAGCTGGACTGCTGGAGGACCTCTTTGAGGTTCGTCGCGCCACGCTTGAGGCTGTCCTTGAGCTCGGCCCGGGCCCGGCGCGCCGCGGCAGCCTTCTCTAGCGCGGCAGCCCGCTGTTCGTCGGTCAGCACGGGAAGTGCCACGGTCTCCTCCGGTCGGTCATACAGCAGTGGTCAAAAGGTCGTCGGCAACGTACCTACCAGCCACTGAGCGTCAAACATCGGGGTACCGGACCGACGCGGAACGTTCACCGATCGTGACCGCTGAGGGCCCTGGCGAACGCAGCCTGTAGCCGTTTGGCGGCGGAGCGCAGCGCCGAGGCGTCCGGCCCGTACCGCGACAGCTCACGCGACACCGCTGGCAGCACGGATCGCGCCGCCTGGCGGAAGAGTTTAGGCAGGTCAGCCGGGGTTGCGCCTTGGGCACCGAAGCCCGGCGCGAGCACCGGGCCATTCAGCGTGGCCAGGTCGAGTCCGTGCTCGGTGGTGGCGCCGACGACCACTCCGACGTCGCCGAGCGGCGTCGCACCGGCGTTGTGGCCCGCGGCGGCGTCCACGATCGACTGCGCGACCGTGCGGCCCTGGTACTGCGCGCTCTGCACGGCCGCACCGTCTGGATTGGACGTACGTGCCAGCAGGAACACCCCGCGGCCGTGCTGCTCCGCCGCGTCGAGCGCCGGGCGCAGCGCACCGACGCCGAGGTAGGGCGACAGCGTGATGGCATCGGCGGCCAGCGGCGCCCCGACGCCGAGGTAGGCGGCCGCATAGCCCTGCATGGTCGACCCGATGTCGCCGCGTTTGGCGTCCAGCAGGACCAGCGCGCCGGCGTCATGGGCGGCGGCAAGGGTGCGTTCCAGCGCCGCGATCCCGGCCGAGCCGTGGCTCTCGAAGAACGCCGACTGCGGCTTCAGGACGGCCACCTCGCCGGCGAGGGCCTCCACGCAGAGCAGCGCGAAGCGCTCCACGCCGTTCGCGTCGACGGGTAACCCCCAGGCCCGCAGCAGCTCGGGGTGTGGGTCGATGCCGGCGCACAGCGG
>JACDBJ010000544.1 GCA_013695005.1 Pseudonocardiales bacterium | reverse complement strand
GGCCGGGGCTGCTCACCCAGCTGCTCGGCGGGCAGGATCTCACCGCGCAGGACACGGCCTGGGTGATGGACCGGGTGCTCTCGGCCGAGGCGACGCCGGCGCAGCTGGCCGCGTTCCTCGTCGCGCTGCGGGCGAAGGGTGAGACCGCCGCGGAGATCACCGGTCTCGCCGAGACGATGCTGGTGCACGCTCGGCGGATCACCGTCTCCCGGCCGGCGGTGGACGTCGTCGGCACCGGCGGCGACCGGTCGCACACGGTGAACATCTCGACGATGTCGGCGCTCGTGGTCGCCGCCGCTGGGGTGCCAGTCGTCAAGCACGGCAACCGGGCGGCGTCCTCGGCGTGCGGCGCGGCAGACCTGCTCGAGCACCTGGGCGTCGCCATCGACCTGCCACCTGAGGACGTGGTCCGTTGCGTGGAGGAGGTCGGTATCGGCTTCTGCTTCGCCCCAGTGTTCCACCCCGCATTCCGCCACGCGGGGGTGGCGCGGCGCGAGATCGGGGTGCCGACGGCGATGAACATCCTCGGGCCGCTGACCAACCCGGCGCAGCCCCCCGCCGCGCTGGTCGGCTGCGCGGACGCCCGGCTGGCGCCGGTGATGGCGCGGGTGCTCGCCGACCGGGGAATGACCGCGCTCGTGGTGCGCGGGGACGACGGGCTGGACGAGATCACCACGACGACAACCACCACGGTATGGGTGGTCGGCGACGGCACGGTGCGCGTCGAGTCCTTCGATCCGAGCGGGCTCGGGGTGGCCACGGCCGAGCCCGGGCAGCTGCGCGGCGGTGCGCCCGTCGACAACGCCGAGGTGACCCGGCAGGTGTTAGCCGGGTCCGCCGGCCCGGTGCGAGACGCGGTGCTGCTCAACGCCGCGGCGGCGTGGGCGGCTCACCATGGGTGGTCGGGGGACCTGCACGGCGACGTCGCCGCCGGCCTGCCGCAGGTGGCGCAGGCAGTCGACTCGGGGGCGGCCGCGGCGTTGCTGGACCGGTGGGTGACGTTCTCCACCTCGCTTCGGCCTGCCCAGGTCTGAGCCGCGGCGACCGCCTCGGCCCCCGCCCCGCCACTCATGTGGCACAACTTTGCTCCCAGCGGATGTTCTGTCACACGAGTGCGCGGTGGACGTTGCGGCGCGGAAACTGTCGGTGCCGGTTCCTATGGTGTGTGAGGAACCTACGGACGGACGGAGCTGGGAAATGGTCATCGACTGCGAAACCTGCGCGGTACGGGGCGACGCATGCCGCGACTGCGTTGTCAGTGTGCTGCTCGGTACTCCGACGGCCCCGAAGCGGCAAGAGCCGGAAACCGTAACACCGTCCACCGCGTCCACGGTGCAGCTCGACGAACCGGAGGAGCGCGCGCTCCAAGTGCTTGCCGATCAAGGGCTCATCCCGCGACTGCGATTGGTGGCCGTCGAACCGCGCCGAACGACGGTCCCAACTGGCACTACCGAGGGCAACCGTCACGCTGGGTAATAGAACGGCGTTACACCGCTACGGGGTGCCACATTGATGCCACCGGCCGTGGCCCGCTTCTGACGCCACGCCGGGTTGCGGCCCTGCTGGACGGCGTTGGGGCACCTCCGTAACCTTCGCTCGACTTTGCACAGGGTCAGCCACTACCCCAGGGTGGCGACGCAGAGTCACCGCCCGATCATGCCCAGTACGGCGGAACCGGGGCCCCGAAGCCGGCTCCATGGACTGATCACTCGGCGGTATGGGAGAAGGGAGACCGGCTCGCGTGTCGTCGCCTGGCCGACGGACCTTCTTAAGGACGCTCCCCGCTGTCATCGCCGTCCTCTTCACGACGAGCGTGCTGGCGGGGCCTGCTGCTGCGGACCCGGCCCCGCCGCCGAACGCCTCCGAGCTGGTGAAGCGGGTGGCCGACGCGCAGCGCGAAGCCACCGCCCTCACCGAGCAATGGCACGCGGCCAAGGATGACCTGAAGAACAAGCGGACCAAGATCGAGCCGACCCGCAAGGCTGCCGCCGACGCCAGGCAGGCGGAGGAGACGTTCCGCGCCGGCCTCGACCCGGTCACCCAGTCGGCCTACGAGAACGGCAACCTCGACCAGCTCAGCGCGCTGCTCGCCAGCGACTCGCCTGCGCAGTACCTGGACCAGATGTTCGCCCTGGAGGGGATGGCCGCCGACCACCGCGTCACGCTCGAACAGGCGCTGGCCGCGGTGACCGAGGCCGATCGCGCCGAGGCCGCGGCCAACGAGGCCGCCTCCGCCGCGCAGCTCGCCGTCGACGAGATCGGCAAGCGCCAGCAGGAGGCCGAGATCCGCATCGCCGAGGCCGACAAGCTGCTGCGCCAGCTCAGCCCAGCGGAGCGGGCGGCGCTCCGCGGCCCGGAGGTTGCCGGCCCGCTAGGGCCCGTCACCGGCAGCGGGGCCGGGCCGGCGGCCCTGCGGGCAGCGATGACCAAGCTCGGCATGCCCTATCTGTGGGGTGCGGAGGGGCCC
>JACDBJ010000486.1 GCA_013695005.1 Pseudonocardiales bacterium | reverse complement strand
AGGACAAGCAACGCCGCGGCGCGACCAAGCGGCTGCGGCAGCCCCCCGACGAGTAGCTACTCCGGCTGATCTTGCTCCGCGTAAGAGGAGATCATCCAGCCTGTGCTGCGTCGGCGACCGCCTCGGCGGCGGCCTCTGCTGCTTTCGCTGCATCCTCCGAAGCCCGGGCCGCCAGCTCATCGGAGGAGGAGGCTTCGCGCGTGGCCGCTGATCTGGGCAGTTGCTCGCTGAATGCACGGGACACCTCGTGCAGTGCCGCAGTGACCTCGCTGGGGATCACCCAGAACGTGTTGCCTTCGCCCTGGGCCAGCTGCGGCAGCACGTTGAGGTACTGGTAGGCGAGGACCTTGGGGTCGGGGTCGTTGCGGTGGACGGCCTGGAAGACCTGGTCGATGGCCTGAGACTGACCTTCGGCCTGCAGAATCGCCGCGGTCCGGTCGCCCTCGGCGCGCAGGATCGCGCCTTGCTTGTCTCCCTCGGCGGTGAGGATCTGGGACTGGCGCTGGCCCTCGGCGGACAGAATCGCGGCCCGCTTGTCGCGCTCGGCCCGCATCTGCTTCTCCATCGCGTCCTTGATGCTCTTGGGCGGGTCGATAGCCTTGATCTCCACCCTGTTGACCCTCAGGCCCCACTTGCCGGTGGCGTCATCGAGCACGCCGCGAAGCTGACTGTTGATGCTGTCGCGGGAGGTCAGCGTCTTCTCCAGATCCATGGAGCCGACGACGTTGCGCAACGTGGTGACCGTGAGCTGCTCGACAGCCTGCAAGTAGCTGGCGATCTCGTAGAAAGCCGACCGTGCGTCGGTGACCTGGAAGTACAGCACGGTGTCGATCTCGACGACCAGGTTGTCCTCGGTGATGACCGGCTGCGGCTGGAACGAGACGACCTGCTCACGCAGGTCGATCGTCGGGTAGACCCGATCGATGAACGGGATGACGAAGTTAAGGCCGGGCTGCAGGGTGCGCTGGTAACGGCCCAGCCGTTCGATGTTGCGGGCTCGCGCCTGCGGCACGATGCGCACCGACCGCACGACGACGAGAACGACGAGCACCGCGAAGAGCAGTCCTGCGATCAACAGCGGGTCCAATCGGATCACTCCCGGGGATAGACAACGGCGACAGCGCCTCTGATCTCCATGACGTGGACGGTCGAGCCGGCAGGGATCACCAGCGCGTCGTCGTAGGCCCGCGCCGTCCACTCCTCGCCGTCGATGCGAGCCCTACCACCCTGCCCGGTCACCTCCTGCAGGACGTAACCCGACTTCCCGACCAGCGCGTCCACACCGAAGCGTTCAAGACGGGGACGGAGCATGTGCCGCTTGGCGACTGGCCGGATGAACGAGAGCCCAGCCGCAGCCGCGACGACGAACACCAGGAACTGCAGCGGCAGCGGAAGCCCGATCGCCGCGGCCGCAGACGTGATCAGCGCGGCACCGCCGAGAAGCCCCAACGCGGCGGCCAGCGTGAACAGCTCAGCGACGCCCAGCAACACGGCGAGAATCAGCCAGACGAGCCATCCATCCATGCGTGCGTGCCCTCCTCTGTTGTGCAACGGTTTCAGCGGCGCGAGAGTTCCGCCAGAGTTCGCGCCCTCCACACAACGGTGCAGGCACTTGCGGGGCGCCGACCGCCTTGAGGTGTTCCTGGCATCACAGCGCCGGTCGCGACGGGCCATCCGATCGCCCTCCAACTCCTCGCCCGTGACGTAGCCGACGAGGGTCAGCGACGCCTCGCGGCCACCGCCTGCGCGCTGACTACCCAGCGGGGTGTGCCCGCGGCCGCGATCTGGCTCGCGCGTTGGACGGACTGCTCGACCGGTAGGCCGAACCGCGCCGGCTAGACTGATCCACGGAGCGCCGGGAAGCCTGGTCGGCAACCGTTGTCGCCGACCCCGTTTCCGGAGCCGCTCGTGATCACGACCAGCCGTACCGCCGTTGCGGAGTTCGCGCGGTTCCTGCGCACCGAGACCGTGGGTGGGATCGTTCTGCTGGTCGCGGCCGGCATCGCGTTGATCCTGGCCAACACCCCGTTGGACGAGGTGTACGCCGCCGTCCGCGACTTCACCATCGGGCCGGCGTCGTTACATCTGGACCTGACGCTCGCCCAGTGGGCCACCGACGGCCTGCTCGCGGTGTTCTTCTTCGTTGTCGGGCTGGAGCTCAAGCGTGAGCTGGTGGTCGGGGAGCTGTCCCGACCGCGGGACGCCGTTCTCCCGGTCGCGGCGGCGATAGGTGGGATCGTGGTGCCCGCGGCAGTCGCGCTGGCGGTCGGCCGGGGTGCCCCCGGGATGGACCAGGCCTGGACGATCCCGGTGGCCACCGACATCGCGTTCGCGCTGGGTGTGCTGGCGCTGGCCGGCCGAAGCCTGCCCTCGTCCGCGCGGATCTTCCTGCTCGGGCTGGCCGTGGTCGACGATCTCGGCGCGATCATCCTCATCGCGGTCCTGTTCACCGGCGGCCTGCAGCTGCTGGCGCTCGCCGCGGCGGCCGCGCTGTGCGGGCTCTACGCCCTCCTGCAACACCGCCGCGTCCGGTCCCCGCTGATCTACGTCCCGCTCGCGTTGGCGACCTGGGTGGCGGTGCACGAGGCCGGCGTGCACGCCACGATCGCCGGCGTCGCGCTCGCCCTGCTAACCAGGGTGCGACGTGACGACGGCGAGGACGAGTCGCCGGCGATCCGGCTCGAACACCGGCTGCAGCCGTTCTCGGCCGGGTTCTGCGTCCCGGTGTTCGCCTTCCTCGCCGCCGGAGTGCCGATCGGCGTGCCGGTGTTGGCCGAGATGCTCTCCGAGCCCGTCTCGCAGGCCGTCATCGCCGGTCTGCTGGTCGGCAAGGTCGTCGGCATCTTCGGGGCCTCGTTCCTGGTCGTGAAGCTCACGCCGGCCTGCCGGCCGCGCGACCTGCGCTGGCGGGACGTGCTGGCAGTGTCGATGCTCGGGGGCGTGGGTTTCACGGTCAGCCTGCTGATGACCGAGCTGAGTCTTGCCGACGCCCCAGGGCCCCTCGCCGAGACGGTGAAGGCCTCGGTCCTGATCGCCTCGGCCGCGGCGGCGATCCTGGCGGCCGTGGTGCTCGTCGGCCGCAGCCGGGCCCACCGGCGGCGTCGGGGACGGGCGACCTACGGTAGTGGTCATGCGAGCGCGTGACCTGGCTGAGGACCTGCCCACCGTCGGACCCGACGACGACGCGCTGCAGGCAGCCCAGCTGATCGCCGGGGAACGGCTGCCGGCGATCGCGGTGCTCGACGACGGCCGTCATCCGGTGGCGGTGCTGCGGGCCAGTGAGGTGCTGCGGTTCGTCATCCCGGGCTATGTCCAGGAGGATCCCTCGCTGGCCAGGGTGCTGGACGAGGCCAGCGCGGACGGCTGTGCGAGCGAGCTGCTCGGCAAGCGGGTGCGCGACCTGCTTCCGGGCCCGGACCGCAAGGTCGCGCTCGCGGTCGTCGACGGTGATGCGACGGTGGTCGAGTGCGCGGCGGAGATGGCGCGACTGGGCAGCCCGCTGCTGGTCGTGGTGGACGGCGAGCAGGTCCGCGGACTGTTGACGGTCTCGCACCTGCTGGAGGTGCTGCTGCCGATGCCCGACTCCCCGGCCGGCCAGCCCCGCGGCGCCGATCGGCGCAGCCCGAGGTAAGAGCGGGCACCGTTCGGACTGCATGAAACGCCGGCGAGGCCTACCCTAGGAGGCAGGTGAGCCGGGAAGTCTGGTCGGCAGGTCGATGTCCGCCGTCCGGAAGGCCCAAGCTCATGACCGCACCCCCTACGCCCGGCCCAGATGATGCGAGCGCGCTGTCCCTGCGTGAGCAGGCGATCCTCGACCGCATCGAGGACGACTTCCGAGAGATCGATCCCGGCCACCAGCACACGCCGGCGGCCGGAGTCGGGGCATGGTCACCGATCTCGGCCGGCCAGGGTGCCCTGCTCGTACTGGCCCTGGTTCTCCTCACGGTGACCGCAGCGCTGCTGCCCGCGTCGTGGTGGGTGCTGCTGGCGCCGCTCACCGTCGTGCTGTTGGGCCCGTGGATGGTGCTGTGCGCGATCCAGCGGCACCGCGGCGACTGACCCAGCGCAGCTCGCTGGCGAGGGCGCCGCCTGGTCCCGAGCTCGGATCGCCGCCACTGCCCCATCCCAGTCAGGCACATCCCAGTCAGGCACATCCCAATCAGGAGGTTGACCACGTGTCCGTTCTCTCTTTGCTCCTCGTCGTCGCTGCGGTCGTGCTGATCGTTCTCGGCGCCAGCGTCCGACTCGTTCAGCAGTACCAGCGTGGTGTGGTGCTGCGCTTCGGGCGGCTCCTGCCCGCGGTGCGCGACCCCGGTCTGCGCCTGATCATCCCGTTCGCCGACCGGATGACCAGGATCCCGATACAGACCCTGGTGATGGACATCCCGGCTCAAGGCGCGATCACCAAGGACAACGTCACCGTCAACGTCGACGCGGTGGTCTACTTCCGGGTCGCCGATCCCGCCAAAGCGCTGGTCAACGTGGAGAACTATCTCGGGGCGGTCTCCCAGGTCTCACAGACCTCGCTGCGGTCGGTGATCGGTCGAGCCGACCTGGACACCATGCTGTCGGACCGTGAGCAGGTCAATGCCGAGCTCCGCGCGGTGATCGACACGCCCACTGAGGCCTGGGGTGTCAGCGTCGACCGGGTGGAGATCAAGGACATCGCCCTGCCCGAGGGCATGCGGCGGTCCATGTCGCGCCAGGCCGAGGCGGAACGAGACCGCCGCGCCCGCGTCATCACCGCGGACGGCGAGTACCAGGCGTCTCGCAAGCTCACCGAGGCGGCCCGCGTGATGGGCGAGACACCCGGCGCCCTGCAACTGCGACTGCTGCAGACTGTGGCCGACGTCGCCTCGGACAAGAACAGCACGCTGGTCATGCCCTTCCCGATCGAGCTGCTGCGCTTCTTCGACACGAAGACCGCAACCTCCGCAGGCGCCTCGCCGCAGGCCGCGCCGCCGAAGGACCTCGATACCGCCGATCCCCAGGTCTCCGCCGAGGTCATCCCCGCTGCCGGCGACCCAGAGCTGGCATAGCACCGGGAACGCCCGGCCGGGCGTCCGTCACCACAGGTCGGGCGGCAGATCCCGCGCCAGATCATGGAGCTCGCCGCGGGTCTCGGCCGCGTAGACGGCCTTGACCCGCTCGTCGAACTCCGTGACGGTCAGCCGGCCATCGCCGACTGCGCGATGCAGCCGGCGGACGACGGCCTCGCGGTCGGCGTCGGACACGCGAAACTCGCGCTGCACAGGCCCACCC
>JACDBJ010000469.1 GCA_013695005.1 Pseudonocardiales bacterium | reverse complement strand
GCGTTGTTCGAGCTTGAGCGAAGGCCCGTGTCGCTCTCCATCCGTACCGGCACGAGGCGGTCGACCCGCCCAGGGCCACCGTTTCGAACAGCGACGAAGATCGTAAGGCTGTCAGCCCCACTCAGCGCACCACCGGGAACGACCGAGCACTCGGGGAGGGTGAAGAGCTGGACGTCGGGCCCCCGCGCGTCGGTGGTGGGCGAGTCGGTGCTGGGCGTGCCGCCTCCGGCGGTCGTCGTGACTCCAGCTCCGGCAGTCGTCGTGATGCCGCCGCCCCCGCCCACACCGCTGTCACAGGCTGTGCCAGCGATCAGCAAGGCTGCGGCCAGAGCGGCGAGTCGGAGCAAGGACCGACGGCTCCTGGCTAACCACGTGCCGGCCACAGCTTCATCACCCGGCTGTCGTAATGGGTTGGTGGGTTATCCATAGACCACAGCAACGCGCCCGCGACGAGCCCTCCGCAGAAGACGATCGTGGAAACAAATTCTGATGCGCTCTCGAGGGCACCGAGTGGAAGCGTGCCCAGCATGACGACGAGCGAAATGGCGCCGAGGACGACGTAGTTCCATGGTCTTTTCACTACTGGCCAGAGTGGCCCGGGGTAGTACCAATGGCCGATCAGGACCCCGATCGGCCATGCCGTCAAGCCGGTGGACCGCACAATCTGCTGAAGGTTCTCAAACGCTCCTCCTGCGCCCTGGCGGGTGAACAGAGCGTCGACGAGCAACAAGGTGACCGGCCCGATGGCCAGGCCGAGCAGCGTCATGAGTCTCGAGTTCATGGTTTCTCCACTGAGAAGTCGGCCGGGAAGAGTAGTGCGCCCGCGAGCAGCCCCGTCAGCACGACAAGCCATGAGGGAATACCGTTGCCACGCCGCCTGAGGACGTCGCCACCGGCGACGACAACAAATGTCAAGCCCATCAACAGTAATGGTCCCGCGATTCCGAAGACGTCGATCTTGTCGCCTGGGTGGAACCAGCGGCCGGCGAAGACAGCGAATGTCCATGGAAAGATCGTCGTCTGGGTCCCACCCTCTCGTAAGAGCTCGCTGAACGTGTTGCCTGCTGTCTTGTCGAGCGCGGCGGGTAGGTCGATCGCAATGACCGCGACCACGAACACCACGGCCAGGATCATGAGCACCGTGGCACCGGCCCGCGTCTTTACCAACTCGCCCGCGAACCCGCCGACGAGCGCCGCGATGATAAGGGAGAGAAAGGCGACGAGACCAGCGACGCTCTCCCACCTGGCCGACTCATCCATCTCAGCATTCCTTTGGTCATACCGGCAGCGGCTCATTCCCGGTTATGGGCAACCCGGCTGCCGGCCTGGCTGCATTCCGCATCGATCCCTCGCACGGCGCCCAGCGTGGAACAGATGCGCGGCGCGTCGCATCCGGGAGAACCCGCAACACACCCTCGAAGGCGACCTCAGGCGCGTGAGGTCACGAGGTGTGAGGGGACGGTGAGGGTTTCCCCCGACGCGGTGCAACGCCCGCGGCCCCGACCCTGCTGAGACCACACGATCGATCCGCTGCTCCGGGCAGCGCAGGAGGGAACACCCCATGGCGTCAGGTGCGAGCTGGGCGTGCAGAGGGCCACGATGAGTCCGGAAAACGGGCACGGCCCCATCCAGGAAGCAACCGCCGGTCTGGTCAGCTGGCTGGCCGGCGCCACCGGTGCGGCTGTGCGTACCGCACCGCCTAGCGACACCAATGACGACGTCGACCAGCCGGTCCTGTCGGTGCTGGTGCTCGCGCTGGCTCGCGAACAGGAATTGCGCAGTGCGGACCGGCGCGAGCCGTTGCGGTTCCGGGTCCGTCACCTGGTGACCGGTCCGGTCGCGAGCGACGTCACCGCGAGTCTGCTCGATCGCGTGCTGACCGCGGCGGTGGAGGCCGGCGAGCCGATGGTCGTTCTGGATCCGCCGCCGCCGGAGGCTCGCCGTGGATGCGCCGGTAGCCCCAGGCGGGGTTCTGCGTGGCCAGACGCAGGACAAGGGCGCGCAAGCCGGCGGGGATGGCGGGCCGACCCGGCCCTGCAGCCGGGCTGGTCCAGCGCCGGGCGATGAGTGTGCGGTGCCAGCGCAGGATCGTGGACGGCGTGACGAGCAGGCCAAGGCGGCGGCGGGTGGGGAGCAGCCGGGCGAGAGCGGCGATCACGGCGCGGTCCGTCCAGCTCATCCGCGGCCGTGGCATGCGTCGTTGGAGCACGGCGAGCTGGTGGCGTAGGACGAGGATCTCGATCTCCTTGGTGGTGTCGGATCTGATGCTCAGCGCCGTCCAGGCCAGGAGCTTGGAGAACATGAGGTACATCAGCTTCAGTGCCACCGGCGGATCATGCCGGACGCCCTGCGGTGACGAATGGGCAGGTCAACGGCGG
>JACDBJ010000458.1 GCA_013695005.1 Pseudonocardiales bacterium | reverse complement strand
CTGCTTGCTGCCCTTGACCGTGTAGCGATCGATATCGAGCTTCTCGGGGAAGCCGAAGAAGTTCTTCCGGGCGCACTGCTGGGTGAAGGTCTTCGACAGCCTGCTCGGATCGAGCAGCCGGATGTTCGGGACCGTCGCCGTGTCGGCCAGCACAGCGGCCGGCACGGCCTCCGGCGGTCCGGCGGGTTTTCCGTCATACGACTTGATCTCGACCCTGTTGTCGAGGCCGTACGCCTGTCTCGTCGCCTCGATGTTGCGCGAGATGGGTATCGCCTCGCGCTCGTTGGCGTTCGGCTTGACGACGAACTGCTCCAGCACGGCGGGCCACGCGGCGCCGACCAGAATCGAGGAGAGCACGAGCAGCACGAGAGCGATGGCGGGCAGCTGCAGGTTGCGCCGGAAGACCGCCACGAAGAACGCCGCGGCGCAGATGATCGAGATGAACAGCAGGATCAGCTTGGCCGGCAGCACGGCGTTGAGGTCGGTATAGGTCGCACCGGTGAAGTTCGGGCTGCGCTGAGAGAACAGCAGCTCGTAGCGGTCCAGGTAGTAGGCGAACGCCTTGAGCAGCACGAACGTGCCGGCCAGGATCGCCAGCTGGGCGCGGGCGGCGGTGGAGACCTGCCCGGAGCGGCCGGCCAGGCGGATGCCGCCGAACAGGTAGTGCATGATCAGCGCCGCGATGAAGCAGACCGCGATCGTGAGGAACAGCCAGCTCAGGATCCAGCGGTAGAACGGCAGCTGGAACGCGTAGAACGCGACGTCCGAACCGAACTCCGGGTCGGTGACGCCGAAGTCGGTGGAGTTCAGGAACAGCTGGGTGGTCTGCCAGTCGCCCTGGGCGGCGAGCCCGGCGATCATGCCGACGATCACCGGAATGCCGATCGCGAACAGCCGCAGCCGGCTGATCACGACCGTGCGGTACCGGGCTACCGGGTCCTCCGGGCCGCTGACCGGCACGAATACCGGCCTTGTCCGATAGGCCAGCCAGAGGATCAGCGCGACAGCCCCACCGAGCAGCGCGGCCCCGAGGATGAACTGGACCACCCGGGTCACCAGGACGGTCGTGAAGACCCCCTGATACCCCACCTCGCCGAACCACAGCCAGTCCACATAGAACTCGACCAACCTGGAACCACCGAGCACGACCACCAGCAGGATGCCTGCGGTGATGAGCAGAATCCGGGTCCGTCGGGACAGCGTGGGTGTTCCGACCGGAGGCCGCACGGCCACGAGACACACTCCTGGGCTAGCTGGTTGCTACCTGCTGGTTGCTACCTGGTTGACAACTTTGCCCGTCCAACTCTACGGACGGTGTAGATGGTTCCCGTATGGGATCAGCAAGCTGGCGGCGGACGGCCGTCTCGGACGGCGTCCAGACCGGACACCGCCTCGCCGAGCGTCCCGACCTTCACCAGCTGCAGCCCCTCCGGCGCGTTGGACATAGCTTCCTCGCAGTTCTTCGCGGGCACCAGGAACACGGTCGCGCCCGCCGCCCTGGCCGCCATCATCTTGAACGGGATGCCGCCGATCGGGCCGACGTCGCCGGCCTGGCTGATCTCCCCGGTACCGGCGACGAATCTGCCGCCGGTCAGCTCACCAGGAGTCAGCTTGTCGACCACGGCCAACGCGAAGATCAAGCCTGCCGACGGCCCTCCGACGTCGGTGAGGCCGATCATGATCTCGTCCGGGTTGAGCAGCTCACCGGACGGCGTGACGTCAAGGAAGCCCTGCGGGCCGTCCGGGCGGGAGCCGAGCGTCACCGCGACCTCGCGCGGCGCCCCGGCCCGCAGCACGCGGATGGTGACCTGCTGGCCGGGCCTGGTCTCCCGCAGCGCCTCGTACACCGCGGAGACCGACTCGATCGGCCGTCCATCGATGGCCAGCAGCTGGTCGCCAGGGGAAAGCAGTCCGACCGCAGGCGACTTGTCGCCCACCCCGCCGATCATGACCTTGATCGGGCGGTGCAGGTACCCGAGCGCCGCCACCTCCGCGTTGACCTCCGAGGTGACGAACGACTTGCGGATCTCCTGCTCGACCTCCTGGTCGGTCTTGTCCGGCGGGTAAATGTCCTCGCGGGGCACGATCCGGCTGTCCCCCGCCGCCCACAGGCCGAGCGCCCGGAACATGGTCAACCGGTCGCTGACCGACACCGTGGTCATGTTCAGCTGCCCCGACGTGGGGTAGGTCATCAGCCCGTTGACGGCCACGACCGGCCGGTCGTCGGCCTGGCCGAGGGTGTCGTAGGTCGGGCCGGGGCCCAGTGCCACGAGCGGCACGCGCAGCGTCGACCCGAGCAGGATCACGGCCAACGCGAGCAGCAGCCCGGTCAGCAACGTCCAGCTCCGCCGACTCACGGCCGCAGCCTACGGCGGGGCCCGCGGTGCAACCGCCGCGCGTACCGTGGAGGCATGACCGACACGCCGTCCGGCTCCGGCCCACTCGACCCGGACCGGGACCGTGATCCGGAGCGCAATCCCGACCGGAATCCGGACCGGCCCGACGATCCGCGAGAGGGCATGCCCCAGGACCCGTTCGGCTTCGCCGCGGGCGGCATCCCGGGGATGCCGGGAGGCCTCGGTGATCTCGGTGCCCTCGGCGGACAGGCTGGGCCCGGCGGCGCGGTGGACATGGGCCAACTCGGGCAGATGCTGACCCAGCTCGGCCAGATGCTCAGCCAGGCCGGCACGTCCAGCGGGCCGGTGAACTACGACCTCGCCAAGCGGCTCGCGCTGCAACAGCTCGGCTCCGTGTCGGCTCCCAGCACCGACGAGCAGGCCGCGGTGCGCGACGCGTTCCACCTCGCGGAGCTCTGGCTCGACCCGGTGACGTCCTTCCCGGCAGGCGGCGCGACCGTGCAGGCCTGGTCCGCGCAGGACTGGGTGGAGGCCACCCTGCCGACCTGGCAGCGGCTGTGCGACCCGGTCGCCCAGCGGGTCTCCGGGGCGTGGCTGGAGGGACTGCCGGCCGAGGCCCGCGAGATGGCCGGCCCGATGGTCGCGATGCTCGGCCAGATGGGCGGGCTCGCTTTCGGCAGCCAGCTCGGCAGCGGGCTGGCGCAGCTCAGCCGTGAGGTGCTCACCTCCACCGACATCGGGCTGCCGCTCGGCCCCGAGGGCACCGCGGCGCTGCTGCCCGCGGCCATCGAGTCGTTCACCAGCGGGCTGGACCGCCCGGCCAGCGAGGTGATCGTCTTCCTCGCCGCGCGTGAGGCCGCACACCAGCGGCTGTTCGGCCACGTCCCGTGGCTGCGCCAGCGGCTGCTCGCGATCGTCGAGGAGTACGCCCGCGGCATCACCGTCGACACCAGCCGCATCGAGGAGCTGGCCCGCGACCTGGACCCCGCCGACCCCAGCGCGCTGGAGTCGGCCATGAGCTCGGGCATGTTCGAGCCGCAGACCACCCCGGAGCAGCAGCTCGCGCTCAACCGGCTGGAGACGCTGCTCGCGCTGGTCGAGGGCTGGGTCGACCTGGTCGTCGCCGAGGCGGTGTCCGATCGGCTGCCCGGCGCCGGTGCACTGCGCGAGACGCTTCGCCGGCGCCGCGCGTCCGGTGGCCCAGCGGAGCAGACCTTCGCCACGCTCGTCGGGTTGGAGCTGCGGCCACGGCGGCTGCGGGCGGCCGCGGAGCTGTGGCAGGCGCTGACCGAGCGACGCGGTCTGGACGGGCGCGACGCCATCTGGGTGCACCCCGACCTGATGCCGTCGGCCGACGACCTCGACGACCCTGCGGCGTTCGCCGGTCGCGAGGAGCTCGACGACGACCCGATGGCCCAGCTGGAGAACACGCCGCCCCGCGGGGAGCCGGACGACAAGCAGGACTGAGCTACGGCGCGGCCAGCTCGTCAGCCTCGTCAGGACCTTCGGGATCCGCGGGATCCTCCGCGCCGTCGGTGCCGGTGATGCCGAGACCAGCCGCGGCGGAGAGCCCCTGGAGGTACCCCATGGCCCGTTCGGTGCGCGGGTAGCTGCGGACCAGCGACCAGAACCTCTCGTCGTGACCGGGCGCGAGCAGGTGCGCCAGCTCGTGGACGAGCACGTAGTCCAGCACCCAGGCCGGGGCGTCCCGCAGCCGCTCGCTGACCCGGATCGTCCCCTCCGACGGTGTGCAGGAGGCCCACCTCGTACGCATCGGCGCGACCCAGCGCACGACGGCGGGCTGCGCCTTGCCGTCGAGGTAGCGATGCGACAGCTGCGCAGACCGCCGCAGCAGCGCCTCGTCGCTGGTCCGGGCGGGTGAGCGCCTGCGGGCCTCGCTGCGCTGCAGCCGCTGCACCATCTCGTCGACCCAGCGGCGTTCCTCGGCCTTGCTCATCCAGCCAGGGATGAACACGACGACGGTGTCGCCCTCGCGGCGCGCGCTGACCATCCGCCGGCGTCGCTTGCTCCGCCGAACCTCGACCGTCGGTGCCGGTGGGTCGTCCATCGCGGCTCAGACTAGAGCCGCCGGCCCGACGCGGTCCGGGGTGGGCTCACGTGTCCCCAGGGCTGTCCACACCTCGGGAATACCTGTGGATGGCCGGTGGATCGGTGGGTCCGGCGCGGCAAGCATGGAGCGGTGAACACGCCCGCCGCGCTGCCAGAGGTCGTCGTCCTCGCGCCGCACCGCAGCGTGCTGCACCGGGCGGGGCTCGCGCTGCAGATCGGCCTCGACCCGGACGGTGCGGTCGAGGTCGGTGAGCTGTCGGCCGGGACGGTGCGGTTGGTCGCCGAGCTGCGGCGCGCCCAGCAGACGGCGGCTTTGGTGCACCGGGCGCTCGGGTGGGGCGTGCAGCCCGCGGACGCCATGGCGC
>JACDBJ010000440.1 GCA_013695005.1 Pseudonocardiales bacterium | reverse complement strand
GCTTCAGGTCGAGCCCACCGTCCAGGCTGGTCAGCGAGGACGAGCCGACCTTGATGACGAGCCGGCGGGCGGCGGCGACCTGCGCCCTGGCGTTCACGACTCGCGTTCCTCGTCCTGTCCCGCGTCGAACTCGTGGTAGCCCACGCCGGGCTGGCGGCGGCCCTGCTTGGCCGCCTTGCGCGCGGCGGCGCCGATGCGCCCCGAACGACCCAGCCGGGGGTCGCTGCCGCGGCCGCTGAGCACGATGGCGACCCCGGCCTCGGTCGACGGCTCCCAGTCGAAGGTCATGTCGCCGATGGTGACCGGCGCGCCGGGCTCCGCACCCATCCCGGCGAGTGCCTCCTCGACGCCCAACCGGGCCAGCCGGTCGGCCAGGTAACCCACCGCCTCGTCGTTGTCGAACGCGGTCTGCCGGATCCAGCGCTCCGGCCGCTCGCCGCTGACCATGAAGCCGCCGTCGAGCTCCGGGTCGGGCGTGACGGTGAAGCCGGCGTCGTCGACGGCGGTCGGCCGCAGCACCAGCCGGGTCGGCTCCGCCTGCGGCTGCGCGGCGCGGTAGCGGTGGACCTCGGAGCCCATCGCGAAGGTCAGCTCGCGCAGGCCCTCGCGGGTGGCCGTGGAGATCGGGAACACCGGCCAGTCGCGCTTGCTCAGCTCCTCGGTCACCATCTCGGCCATGTCGCGGGCGTCCGGCACGTCGATCTTGTTCAACGCGATGATCCGCGGCCGCTGGGCCAGGTCCTCACCCAGCGCGGGCGTGTAGTGCGCCAGCTCTGCCTCGATGGCGTCCAGGTCGGCGATGGGGTCGCGACCGGGCTCGTAGGTGGCGCAGTCGACGACGTGGACCAGCACGGCGCAGCGCTCGACATGCCGCAGGAAGTCGAGCCCGAGCCCGCGTCCCTCGGCCGCGCCGGGGATCAGCCCGGGCACGTCCGCGACGGTGAAGACCTCCTCCCCCGCGGTGACCACGCCGAGCTGGGGCACGAGCGTGGTGAACGGGTAGTCGGCGATCTTGGGGCGGGCCGCGGACAGCGCCGCGACCAGCGAGGACTTGCCAGCGGACGGGAACCCGACGAGTCCGACGTCGGCCATCGAGTGCAGTTCGAGCACCAGGTCATGGGCCTCGCCCGGCTCGCCGAGCAGCGCGAACCCCGGCGCCTTGCGAGCCGCGGAGGCCAACGTCTTGTTGCCCAGCCCGCCACGGCCACCGGCGGCGGCAACGAACCGGGTACCGCTGCCGACCAGGTCGGCGAGCAGCTCGCCGTCGGTGTCGAACACCGCGGTGCCATCGGGCACTCGCAGCTCGAGGTCGGCTCCGTTCGCGCCGTCGCGCTCGCTGCCCTGACCGGGTCGGCCGCTGCCGGCGCTCGCGTGCGGCCGGTAGTGGAAGTCCAGCAACGTGTGCACGCCGGGGTCGACCACCAGCACGACGTTGCCGCCGCGACCGCCGTTGCCGCCGTCGGGCCCACCGAGCGGCTTGAACTTCTCCCGGTGCACCGACGCGCAGCCGTTGCCGCCGTTGCCCGCCGCGGCGTGCACGACGACGCGGTCCACGAACTTGGCCATCGGCCGGTGTCCCTCCTCTCGTGCTCAAAGAACAAACGAGGGCGGGCCGGTCAGTCCCGGCCCGCCCTCGTGGACGTAGTGAGTGTTCCCGGCGGCCGGTCAGGCCTGCGGCGGGACCACTGCGATGATCTTGCGACCCCGCTTGCTGCCGTACTCGACCAGGCCGCCGACCAGGGCGAACAGGGTGTCGTCGCCACCGCGGCCGACGCCGTCGCCCGGGTGGAACTTGGTGCCGTGCTGGCGGACGAGAATCTCGCCCGCGTTCACCAGCTGGCCGCCGTAGCGCTTGACGCCGAGCCGCTGCGCGTTGGAGTCGCGCCCGTTGCGGGAGCTGGATGCGCCCTTCTTGTGTGCCATGACCTCAGCCCTACTTCTTCGCCGTCTTGGCGGCCGGCTTGCTTCCGGCCTTCGCGGAGATGCCGGTCACCTCGAGGCGGGTCAGCGGCTGACGGTGCCCCTGCCGCTTGTGGTAGCCGGTCTTGTGCTTGAACTTGTGGATCCGGATCTTCGGTCCCTTGGTCTGCTCGACCACCGTGGCGGTGACCGAGGCAGTGGACAGCGCGGCCGCGTCGGTGATCAGCTCGGAGCCGTCGACCAGCAGGACCGCGGGCAGCGATACCTCCGCGCCCGGCTCGCTGTCGAGCTTCTCGACGTTGAGCACGTCGCCGACGGCTACGCGGTACTGCTTGCCGCCGGTCTTGACGATTGCGTAC
Source organism: Pseudonocardiales bacterium (assembly GCA_013695005.1). Lineage (GTDB taxonomy): Bacteria > Actinomycetota > Actinomycetes > Mycobacteriales > Pseudonocardiaceae > Pseudonocardia. Next base: position 259 of record JACDBJ010000440.1, on the reverse strand, counting down.
ATCGCGACGCACTACTCCTGTTTGGTCGGGAGGTGGACTCGGGCGCGCGTGCGAACTCGCTGCGCCGGTGAGAACTGCTCCACCCCAGGGTACGGGCCAGTTTCTCGAAGGGTCAAACCGGGTCGTCACCGCTGCTGACGCTGGGCGGACCCGCCGGGCGCGAGGCCGCGCGACGACGTCGGCGCGCCGGCCGCGACTGCTCCGGCGCTTCGCCGTCGACCGAGGTGGACACACCTACCGATACGGGCTCGGCGGCGGG
>JACDBJ010000384.1 GCA_013695005.1 Pseudonocardiales bacterium | reverse complement strand
AAGTGACCGCGCTCGCCCGGCCGAACTGGCTGATCGAGATCGAGGCCGTTGCCGTCGCGTGACATTTCGAGCCGCAGTTGTAAACGTTTGCCCGTCATAGCCGTCCTCAGGATGGCTGTGGGCCCAGGGGCGCTGCGTCCCACGCACCCGACGGCCTCAGGGGGCTGGACCGAGCACGCCCTGAACGAACTCGACCACGAGAACTCGATCATCCCGCTGACGGGTGGTTGGCCGGCCGGCGGCGCGGTTTCGGCGTCACCCTGGCGGGCGAGAGTGTCTGGCCGGAGCGGGGACGACCATCCGCCGCCAGACCGACTGAGGTCGCCGCGGCGTAGCGCGACTAGCCCGGCTGGTACTCGCTACCGGCGGCAGCCGGACGCCCAGCACCTGTCGTGGGGTGCTGCTACGCAGCGGCGGTCCCGCCGCTCGCGGGCCGCGGCTCCCGACGCAGCACGCGGGCCCGGGTAAGCAACCAGTCAACCGCCGGCCCGAGCCCGAACACCACGGCGGCGGTACCCGGCCCGATGTCCGCGCCCAGCAGCCACCCGACCAAGGCCCCTGCGCCCTGGACCAGGCTGTAGCTCCACCGGAAGGGCACCGGCGGGTCCCATGCGAGCGCCGCGGCCTCCGCCGGGCCCGCCCCGGTCCGGCTGCCGAGGTAGCCGGCCACGCCGAGCGCGATCAGGACGAACGACCCGGCCAACATCGCTGCCCGTGCGACCATCTCCTGCGGCTCGGCGACCACGGCCATGACTGCGGAGACCGCGAAGCCGGTGACGATCGGCTGGACGATGGTGCCGATGCCCGGTCGCCTGCCCTTGATCCAGGCGATGGCGACGAACACGACACCGACGAGGCAGTTGACGACGACGAAGGGGAGCCCGGTCGAGAGCGCCAGCCCGTTCACCAGCGTGGAATAACCGTCCGAGCCGAGCGCCGCGCGCAGGAGCAGGGCCACACCCACGCCGAGGACGGCGCAGGCGAGGGCCAGCTGCGCAACTCTGGCCGTGAGGTCGCTGTGTGCCAACTACGGCCACCACGCGCTCGGGTGTGCTGACCGCACCTGCTCGAGGCCGACGGAGATTTCCAGGTGCATGGGCCCAGGGTAGGTCTCGAAACGCTCAGCCTGCGCACAGCGCGATCTCATGTCTTGCGGTCGACTCGTAGTGGCGAGGTTGGTGGCAGGATGGGCTCGGTCGGTGCGGATCTCGGCGCGTACCTGTCAACCATGATGTTCACGCTCACCAGCGCGACGTTCGCGGCGTGCTGGCCACAGCTCGGAGGGACTGTCCTCGCCTACGGCGCGGCGCTCGGTGCATGCGCTGACTGGGTCCGCATGTTTTTGTTTCAGGTGGTGAGTGCCGGCCCGCGCCGCGATCCGGGGTCAGGTGTGGGCGCCGGCCGTGGTTTGGTCGACTTGTTGGGCGATCATCTCGGCGGCGTGTTGCAGCTCGTGTTCGGTTGTCCAGCGGCCCAGCGAGAGGCGTAGTGCGGCGTTCGCGCGCTCTGGGGATAGGCCCATGGCGAGCAGGACTTCGGATGGCTATGTTGCATTGGCGTGGAGGGAGTCAGGCGCCCACTTCTCAGCGGGGTGGATTCAGATGGCGAGAGCGAGTTCGGTGAACGTGGCGGTGAGGCGATGTCGGGGGTCGGTGTCGACGCCGAGTTCGTATTGGCCGCGGCGCTGGTTCTGGACGAAGGCGTGACCGGTGCTGATCACTCGTGCCGAGCGGAGCCGTGTGAGCCCGCGCATCGGCCGCAGCCGGGATTTCAGCCGGCCGTGGTCGGCTTCGATGGGGTTGTTCGCGTACTGCTCGGTGACGTGGTGTGCGGCCGGCAGCAGTTCGTCGAGCACGCGGGGGTAGGCCGGTGCCCGATCCGTGGTCACCTCGCTGGGCCGCGCGGCGTGGCTGAGTGTCTGGGTGAAGAACGCGCGGGTGGCCGCCAGGTCGCGTTTGGGCGAGGCCAGGACGTCGATGACCTGCCCGTACTGGTCCACCGCCCGATACAGATAGATCCACCGGCCGGCGACCTTGACGTAGGTTTCGTCGAGGAACCAGCGCTCACCCGCGGCGTGGCGGCACGGTCGGGCGGCGTCGAGGAACAGCGGGGTGAAGTGCTGCACCCATCGGTAGACCGTCACGTGATCCACGTGTACGCCGCGTTCAGCCAGGAGTTCTTCGACGTCACGGTAAGACAGCCCGTAGCGCAGGTACCAACGCACCGCGACCGTGATCACTGCTGGCGGAAAACGGAACCCGGCGAAGGCCGACCTCGGTACCGGTGTGACACAACGACGGCGCATCAGACCACCCTGCCCGACCTGCGATCCGTCAACGCAACAGTGCCCCTTGGCTGCCGTGGAACGGCCAAGCTCGGCTGCATCGATCTTCGCGCTGGCCGCTCCCGGGTGGTCGCGTACCGCATCGAGCACCTTCTCCGCGGTGCTCTGGGTGCGGGTCGTGGTTGCGGTGGACGTGTCGCTGTGTGCAGGCATGATCGACTCTCCTGTGAAAGGGGCGAAGGAATGTGTCGTGCATGCCCTGCCAGGGCGCCGATTCGTGTGGTTTCGGCAGGCCCGGGTGTGCGCA
>JACDBJ010000327.1 GCA_013695005.1 Pseudonocardiales bacterium | reverse complement strand
GGCCCGGAGTTCGCGTGGCGGCCGGCTGGGGAGCGATGCCGTGCCACGACCTACCTTCCGGATCGACGGTCTGGGCGAGACTCCGGTCGGGGAACCGGCTCGGACCGGGGATTCCGAGTCTCGCTCGTTACCAGCCCGTCATTGATCCGTGAGGAACGTAACCCAGCAGGGTGGCCGAGGTGGCTCGTGTCACGCACGGTGAGACCGCCGTGCATTTCGCGGCGACGAACGGCAGTTTTCAGGTTTAGCACCTGGTCAGGCAACTGCCACTCGGCGCAACTGCCCGCCGCTCCCCCGCACCGACAGCCACCGGAACAGGAATCACGATCGGAGCAGCCGCTCGGCGAACGACACAGCGACGTCTTAGGGATGTCTTAGGACGGGCGCTCCTGCAGTGGTAGGCGGACCTGGAACCGGGTGTCACCAGGCTCGGAGACCACCCGGAGGTCGCCGTGATGGCGGCTCACGACCACCCGCCAGCTGACGTCCAGCCCCAGCCCGGTGCCCTGCCCGACCGGTTTGGTGGAGAAGAACGGCTCGAAGATCCGCTTCTTGATCTCCGGCGGGATGCCGACCCCGGTGTCGCCGATCTCCACCAGGACGTTCTCGCCGTCCAGGGCGGTCCGCACCGTCAACGTGCCGCTCGACCCCTCGCCGTCGGACATGGCGCCGACCGCGTTGTCGATCACGTTCGTCCAGACCTGGTTCAGCTCGGCGGCGTAGGCCGGGATGGTCGGCAGTGAGCGGTCGTAGTCCTTCACGACCTGGATGTTCGGGCCGATCTTGGCGCTGAGCATCACCAGCGTCGCGTCGAGCCCGTCGTGCACATCGATCCACTGGTGTGGGGCTCGGTCCATCTGGGAGTACTGCTTCGCGGCGTTCACCAGGGCTGAGATGCGCGCCGTCGAGTCGGTGATCTCCCGCAACAGGTTCTCGGTCTCCACCGTGTAGGCCACCCACCGCAGGGCGCCCTCGAGCGCCTCGCCCTGCGCCTCGGCGCACACGCCCTCCAGGTCGGCCACCCCGAGCCCACCCGCGACGAAGATCGGGGCAAGCTCCCAACCGCCGGACACGCCTTGCTCGTCCAGCCAGTCGGCGAGCTCGTCCTCGAGGTCGGAGGCCTGCAGCGCGGACAGCCGTGGCGCACTGCGTGCCTTGAGCACGAACTCCTCCTGCGACACGGTCAGCCTGCGCAGCTTGTCGCGGTCCAGCTTGCCCTCGGCGAGCATCGCCAGCTTGTGGCGCATCCCGGCGATGCGGTCGCCGAGCGCCTCGGCGGCCCGGCTGGCGGCCGACGCGGGGTTGTTCAGCTCGTGGGTCAGGCCGGCGGACAGCTTGCCCAGCGCGAGCAGCCGCTCACGCTGGCCGATGAGCTCGTTGCCCCTGCTGAAGCCGAGCATCAGGCCCTGCAGCAGGTGGGTCGCCATCGGGAACCACTTGCGGAACACATCGGCGAACTCTCTGACCGGCAACGTGAGGGTGGTTGTGTCGCTGATCGCGACGACCGAGCTGGGATAGGTCGGCTGCAGCTCGGACTCGAGGAAGAACTGGACCGCACCGAAGTACGCCCCGCGCTGGTCGGTACGGAGCACCTCCACCGGGTCGCCGCCGATCATCCGGTGCATCGCGATCGTGCCGCTGAGCAGCACGTAGAAGCACTCGGACGCCTCGCCCTCCTCGAAAACCTCTGTTCCCTCCGGAAACGCGACGACGTCGCCGTGCTGGTGGACCCAGTCGAGCTGGTCGTCACGCAGATCGGTGAACAGGAACAGCTCACGCAGCTCGGCAGGCGAGAGCCGCTGCGGCGCCTGGACGGCTGGTCCCGTGGTTGTTGCGTCGGTACTCATCGTTCCTCCAGATAGCGGTGCACCAGCGTGACGGCCATCGCGCCCTCGCCGACCGCCGATGCCACTCGCTTGACCGACTCCGCGCGCACGTCACCGGCGACGAACACGCCGGGCACGCTCGACTCGAGGTAGTACGGGTCGCGGTCCAGCGGCCAGCCGGCAGGGCGCCGGCCGTCGACGATCAGGTCTGGCCCGGTCCGCACGAAGCCGCGCCCGTCGCGAGCCACCACCCCGTCGAGCCAGTCGGTGCACGGCGCGGCGCCGATGAAGACGAACAGGTGCCCGCACTCGACGGACTCGATGCCGCCGTCGCGGGTGTCCCGCAACGTGATCTGTTCGAGGTGCCCGTCACCCTCTGCGTGCGCGATCTCGGTGAACGGGCGGACCGACACGTTGTCGATTTCGTCGAGCTGCCTGATCAGGTAGTGCGACATCGAGCGTTGCAGTGACTCCCCGCGCACGACCAGCACGACCCGCTTGGCGTGCCGCGAGAAGAACACCGCGGACTGGCCGGCGGAGTTGGCCCCGCCGACGATGTAGACGTCACGGGACGCGCACTCGGCGGCCTCGGTCATCGCGGAGCCGTAGTACACGCCCCGCCCGGTCAGCTCGGTCACGCCCGGCGCCTCCAGCGTCCGGTACTGCACGCCGGTGGCGAGCACCACGCTGTGCGCGGCGATCTCGCTGCCGTCACCGAAGTGCACGATCCGCGCCGAGCCGCGCGGCTCCAGCGCCACGACCTCCCGGGTGGCTAGCGACTCCGCGCCGAACTTCTGCGCCTGCCGCCGCGCCCGGTCGGTCAGCTGCGCGCCGGACACCCCGTCGGGGAAGCCGAGGTAGTTCTCGATCCGTGAGCTCTGCGCGGCCTGGCCGCCGCTGGCCAGCCGCTCCACCATCACGGTGCGCAGCCCCTCCGACGCGCCGTACACCGCCGCGCCGAGTCCGGCCGGCCCCGCGCCGACCACCACCAGGTCGTAGAACTCCGCCGTGGGATCGACCGAGAGCCCGACGGCGGCGGCGATCTCCCCGTCGCTGGGGTCACGCAGGGACTGCCCGTCGGCGGTGATCACGACGGGGACGTCCTCCGCGCCGGCGCCCGCCGCTTCCAGCAGCCGGCGGCCCTCCGGCTCGTCGACGCTGAACCAGCGGTAGGGCACCGCGTTGCGGGCCAGGAAGTCCCGCGCGCGGTAGGACGGCGCCGACCAGCGGTGCCCGACGACCTTCGTCTCCTCGACCGACGAGTCGCCCGTCGCCCGCCACATCTCGACCAGCGAGTCCACCACCGGGTAGAGCTTCTCCTCGGGCGGGTCCCACGGCTTGAGCAGGTAATGGTCGACGTCGACGACATTGATCGCCTGGATCGCCGCGTCGGTGTCCGCATAGGCGGTGAGCAGCGCGCGCCTGGCGCTGGGGAACAGGTCCATTGCCTGCTCCAGGAACTCGATGCCGTTGACCTCCGGCATCCGGTAGTCGGCGAGCATGGCCGCGACCAGCTGGCCACGCAGCTTGATCTCTCTGAGCGCTTCGAGCGCGTCCTGTGCGGAGTCGGCCCGCACGATGCGGTAGTCCTCGCCGTAGCGCCGCCGCAAGTCCCGCGCTACCGCCCGCGACACCCCGGGATCGTCGTCGACGGTCAGCAGGACCGGCTTTCCCATGACTCCAAGCTAGGCCTCCGCGCGCCGCACCCGCCAGCGAAGATCCGCGGAGGACCGTTGTGTAACGGAATGTGACCAGCGTTGCGCCAAAGGTGTGAATCTTCGCGCGGATTGCAGCATTTGGGTACAACCCCGCGATGTAGCCCGTGACGTTGGCCGCAGCGGCCGGCGCGCTACTGGTTAGGGCGAGCCGATGGCCACAAGCCGCGCCACCCAGGTCATGTTTGCGGCCCTGACCGGACACGAGTCGCCGGTGATGACCAGGTGGACCTACAGCGTGTCCGACCCGTTTGCGGTGACCCTGGCCGTCCAGACCCCGCGCGGACGCTGGGTCGAGTGGCTGCTAGGTCGCGATCTGCTGCTCGCCGGGCTGACCGGGATTGCCGGCGATGGGGACGTGCGGCTGTGCCGCCAGCAGGCACCGGGGCACGAGGTGATCACCCTCGAGGTGCGCTCCTCCGATGGGAGGGCGATGTTCACCGTCGACCGCGAGCTGCTCGGGCGGTTCATCGACGCCACCACGCAGCTGGTGGAGTTCGGCGACGAGGCCACCTGCATCGACTTCGAAGCCGAAATCGCGCTGCTCACCCGCAGCTGCGCCGGCTGACACACCGCGCGCTAGCCGACCGTCGGATCCCAGGCCTTCGCGACCGGTAGCACGTCGAGCATCTCGCTGGCGTCGATCGTGCCCTCCACGACGGCCCGCGCCAGCTCGGAGAGCCGCCGGTTGTTGGAGCGTGCGTGGGTTCGGAGCCTGTTGAACGCCTGGTCCATGTCCAGCTGGCCACGCTCGCCGAGCACACCCTTGGCCTGTTCGATGATGACCCTGCTGTTCAGCGCGGCCTGTAGCTGCTCGGCCAGCATCTCGCCGCGGTGCACCGCGCGTTCCTGCAGGATGCTGATCGTGGCCACGTCCGCCAGCGCCTGAGCAACCCGCAGGTCACCTGGTGGCAGCGCACCCTGCTGGCCGCCGAACAGGTTCAGGGCGCCGATGGTCTCGTGGCGTAACCGCAGCGGCAACGCATGCACCGACTCGAACCCTTCGAGCTCGGCTTGCGCGGCGAACCGGGGCCAGCGTTGCGCCGCGTCCGCCCGATCGACCGAGACCACCGGCGAACCGCTCCGGTAGCAATCCAGGCACGGCCCCTCGTCGTTCTGCAGCTGGAACAGCTCCATCAGCCGGCTGCTCTCGCTGGAGGAGGCCATCATCTGCAGGTTTCCGCGCTGGTCGGACAGCAGCATTCCCGCCGCGTCCACCGCCAACAGCTCGACACAGACCTCGGTGAGGCGGTGCAGCATGTCGATGACGTCGTAGCCGGCGACGAGGGTGTCGGCGAGCCCGACGAACGCCTCGGCCAGCACCTGCTCCCGTTCGCTGCTCATGCTCCCTCGTTCCCTCGCCACTCCCGGTCAGTGTCCTCCACCGCTGGTGGGCACGCCATCATCAGCCGCTCTCTCGTCGAACCGCAGCCGCCGCGCGACCACCTCGCCGGCCACCTCGTCGATCAGCTTCTCGTTCACGAAGGCGAAGCCGCGGAGCCTGGCTAGCGACGACTCCGCATCCACCCCGGCCTGCACCATGATCATTCCGGTGGCCTGGTGCACCGCGGTGTGTGAGCGACGGCCTTCGGTCAACCACCGGGCGCCATCGGCGGCCCCATCGTCGATTCCGACGCCCGCACGCAACCGCAGCAGCGACCACAGTATCGCGTCCGCGGCCATCAGGGCCCCGGTGAGCTGGGTGGCATCCAGCAGCCCGCCGCGGACACGATAGAGATCCAGAACCCCGATGCCGATGGCGCCGATCTGGAGCGGCAAGGCGTACGCGGCGCGGGCGGTGGTTCGGGCCGCCGCCGCGGCGAAGATCGGCCACCGCGGATCCACGACCAGGGACAGGTCAGCCACCAGGACCGGCCGCCCGGTGCCGAACGCCTCGACACACGGGCCCTCACCGAGGCTGAACTGCAGCTCTTCCAACTCGTTCGCGACGTCGTCGCTGGCGTACACGACTTCCCTGCGGTTCACGTGCGCCATCACCGCCACTGCGGCGCCAGCTACCGGCAATGAGCTGACACACAGTTCGCAGATTCGGGCGGCGCCGCCGTCGACTTCCTGTGCGGCGGCGCCGGCCAGCCCCGTCGCGAACGTGTCGAGATCGAACACCGCCGAAGCCAAGTCGATCAGCGGCTGCCCGCGGCGGCGAGCCGGGCCAACCGGGCGGAGGTCGGCCAGCGCACGTCGCGGACCCAACCGAACTTCTCGAAGATCCAGATCAGGCGGGCGGACATGTCGAGCTGCCCACGACCGACTCCGTGCCGTGCGGAGGTCGGGTCGGCGTGGTGCAGGTTGTGCCACGACTCGCCCATCGACAGGATCGCCAGCGGCCAGACGTTCACCGAATGGTCACGGGTGGCGAACGGCCGGTTGCCCATCATGTGACAGATCGAGTTGATCGACCACGTGACGTGGTGCAGGACCGCGATGCGTACGAGGCCACCCCAGAACAACCCGGTCAACGCGCCCCACCAGGACATCGAGATCAGACCACCCAGTACCGCGGGCGCCAACAGGCTGGCCACGGCCAGCGCTGGGAACACGTGGCTGATGCGGCGGATGTCCGGGTCGGCGACGAGGTCAGGGGCGAAGCGGTCGGCGTTGGTCTGGTCACGCTTGAACAGCCAGCCGAGGTGCGCATGCACCAAACCCTTGCTCAGGGCGGCGACAGACGTGCCGAACAGCCACGGCGAGTGCGGGTCGCCTTCCTTGTCCGCGAATGCGTGGTGGCGGCGGTGGTCGGCCACCCAGGTGATGACGGGCCCTTGGAACGACAGGCTTCCGGCGGTCGCGAGCGCTATCCGCATCGCACGGCCGGCCTTGAACGCGCCGTGGGTGAAGAAGCGGTGGAAGCCGACCGTCACGCCGAGACCGGACAGGAAGTAGAAGCCGACCAGCAGCCCGATGTCCAACCAGCTCACACCCCAGCCCCAGGCCAGCGGCACGGCCGCGGCCAATGCGAGCAACGGCACCACGACGAAGGCGATGACCAGGAAGTGCTCGATGTCGGGCCGGTCCTTGCCCAGCATGGGCTTGGCGGCCGCGGCCGGTGGAGACGGCGCTTCGGCCGCATTCATGGTCATATTCGCTCCGTGTCGCTTGGCGCGGTGCTGTCTTCGCCGCCAAGGTCTGGAGCGGTACCTGCATGTCGGAGCAGGTGCTCGGTCAGTGGTGGCCCTCACGCGCACCCGACCGCTGCCTCAAGGGTACTGGATATGCCGCCGCAGAACAGCCACGCGAAGGTGGCGAGCGTCTCGCCCGGCACGGATTTCGGCCACTGCTGAGATGCGCGTACGTTGAAGGGGTACGTGTTGCACGAAAATATGCAGTACGAAATGCACAGATTTTGGACCTTATGACGAACACCAGCCAAATTTCGAAGGAACCGAAGACTTTCCAGAGTGTGATGAAAGAGCGCCTGCGGTTACAGCGCACCGCCCACCGCCCGGATCGGGACGCCGCTGGGGACGCCGCCAAGCCAGGGAGCCCGGCACCGGCCGGGAGCAAGGTCGCGACGTGACCGGGGCCTATGACCAGAACCTGCGCCCGTGCGGCAAGGGTGCGATGTCGCCCGCGGCAGTGCCCAGGCCCATCTGAGACGGCTGGTTCAGTGATCATCTAGCAGGAGACAAGAGCCACCAACTGCTCTATTTCAGCGATTTCGTGCATACGTCGGTGGTGAACGTTTCCGAGCAAGAACGCATCAAGGACCGGATGACAGCCGTCGTACCGTGGAAGAACAGAAGACTTTCGACAGCTTTATGGCGGAGAACCTTCGCCAGCTGACGACCAGCCAGGCGGCCGGCGGCGCCGCAGCTCGCGGGCCGCTGGCGAGCAACATCGCCCGCAGGTTCGAGCCGGCGGTGCGTCGCTGCATGTCTAGGACGCCTGGTCAGCGATGACCCGCCGGTGATGCTCCGGTAGTGCCTCCCACCAGCGTCGCCGCAGCTCGTCGCGCGCACCCTCGGTGAGCTCGCCACGCAGCCTCAGCCGCGCCAGGCCTCCGTCCGGGTAGACGTCCAGCCGGACATATGTCGCCGGCCGCGGATCGCTGACCAGGAAGCGGTGCCGCGTGTCCGGCTGGACCCGGGTCCTCGGCAACAGTTCCCAACCCGCACCGGAGTACGGCGGCGGGTCGACCACGGACAGCCGCACACAGCCCGGCGCGTTGCCGACGAAGTAGGACGTGTCGACCTCCACCTGAGTGACCTGCCCGGCGCCGACAAGTCGGAAGGTGGCGTAGTCGTTGCCGTCGTCGCGCCGACGCGCGGTCTCCCAGCCGTCGGCCATGCGACGGGCCGGTCCAGGCCGGATCAGGTTGGAGGTCGCGGAGTAGAACGCGTCCGAGCAGGCGACAAGGGCCCCACCGTTCTCCAGCGCGGCAAGGTCGATCGTGCCGGTGAGGAAGCGGGGGTCGGGAACGACCTCCCCGTGCACCCGCAAGCGGGCCACGCCACCGTCGGGGTAGATCGACAGCCGCACGTGCGTCCAGCGCCGGCTGTCCGCGACCGGGTAGGCGTTGACGGCGTCGCCCTTGGCGGGGCTGCGCAACACGATCGGCTCCCAGCTGCACCCCAGGAGCTCCTCGACCGACGGGTAGCCCTCCACCGAGGTCGACTCCACCGAGACCTCGGGCGGGTAGTTGCCCCGAAAATGGACGGTGTCGACGATCACGCCGTGCACGATGCCGGCCGCGCCGAGACGCACGATCGCCCAGTCGTTCCCGCGCACCCGCCGACGCCGGGTCTCCCAGCCGTCGTAGCGCTTGCCGCGGGGTCCGAAGTCCGCCGGGTCGTGGGTCGGCGGTGTCGGAAGGATCAAGTTCTCCCGCTCGGCGTACAGCTCGTCGTTCGCGGCGACAACGCTGCCGCCGAGCTCGCGGGAGGCCAAATCCGGCAGGTCGGTGAAGTCGAGATGAGTCACGCCGGGTCGTCTCTGGTCAGCAGCAGCCCGCGAGGTACGTCGGCGACCACCGGCTCGCCGCGCAGCCAGGTCTGGCGGACGACTCCGCTGAGCTCGCACCCAGCGTAGGGCGTGACGGGGTTGCGGTGGTGCAGCCGCTCGGGGTCGACGACGAACGTCTCGTCCGGGGCGAAGACGACCAGGTCGGCGTCGTAACCAGGTGCGAGTGCGCCCTTGCGGGTCAGGCCGGCGAGCTGTGCCGGGCGGGCCGCCATCCACCGGCTGACATCGGTGATCGGGTGGCCGCGCCGCTGCGCCTGCGTCCACACCGCCGGCAGCGCCACGTGCAGCGACGAGATCCCGCCCCAGGCCAGGCCGAAGTCCCCGACGTCGAGCCGCTTGAGCCCTGGCGTGCACGGCGAGTGGTCCGACACCACGCAGTCGATCACGCCCTCGCGTAGCGCCTGCCACAGCCGGTCGCGGTTCGCGGCGTCGCGGATCGGCGGGCAGCACTTGAACTGGGTGGCGCCGTCCGGGATCTCCTCGGCGGTGAACGCGAGGTAGTGCGGGCAGGTTTCGACGCTGAGCCGGACGCCGTCGGCGCGGGCGGCAACGATCATCGGCAGCGCGTCCGCGCTGGACAGATGCAGCACGTGGACCCTCGCCCCGGTGCTGCGCGCCAGCTCGATGACCTGGGCGATCGCCGAGTCCTCCGCGCCAGGCGGGCGGGAGCCGACGAACGCCGGGTACGACGTCCCGCTCGGGGCGGGCGCGGCGGCGATGGCCTCCGCGTCCTCCGCGTGGACGATCATCAGGGCGTCGTAGCCGCGCAATTCGGCGAGCGCGGCGGCCAGCTCCGCCGGCTCGAGGTGACCGAACTCGTCCACGCCGGACGGCGTCAGGAAGCACTTGAAGCCGAACACGCCGGCGTCGTGTAGCCCGCGCAGCTCGGCCACGTTGCCCGGCACCGCGCCGCCCCAAAAACCGACGTCGACGAAGCACTGGCCGTCGGCCGCCTTGCGCTTGACCGTCAGCGCGTCGACGTCGACCGTCGGCGGGATCGAGTTCAGCGGCATGTCGACGATCGTGGTGATGCCGCCGGCAGCCGCCGCACGGGTGGCGCTGGCGAAGCCCTCCCACTCGGTACGGCCGGGCTCGTTGACGTGCACGTGGGTGTCGACGAGGCCCGGCATGAGCACCTCGTCGTCCGCCAGCTCGATCACCTGCGGCGCGGCCGGCGGCTCGTCGAACGAGCTGACGCTGACGATCGTCCCCCCTCGTACCTCGATGCTGGCGGCGACGACGCCGTCGGGCGTAACCACGCGGCGCGCCCGGAAGACGACGTCCAGCTCAGCAATCGCGGTATGCCCGCCACGAGGCGATCTCGGTGATGTCGGTCAGCGTGACCTCGGGGGCAGGCTGCCGCAGCACCATGGCCAACGACGCCGAGCCGTCGGCAAGCTCCACGACCCCCAGCTCCAGGCCCGCCGGCTCGGCCGGCAGCAGCACGTCACGCAGCTGCTCGTAGGTCATGTCGTACATCTCGCCGAGCACCGCGGCCCCGCCGTCGCCGACGAGCTCCAGCGCCGGGTAGCGGTCCTCGACCGACCAGAAACGGTACTTCGGAGCCGTCGCGATGGCCGCGATCAGGTCGGCGTCGCCGACCAGGTGGTGGTCGGCGCCCCCGATCATCGCCGTGCCGTTGAGGAACATCCGAGGCATCTGGGCTCACATCCCGGTCAGGTGCTCCGGACGCACAGGCACCCGGGTCAGGGGCAGCCCGGTGGCCGCGCGGATGGCGGCCACCACGGCCGGGCCGGAGGAGATCGTCGGCGGCTCGCCGACGCCGCGCAGGCCGTAGGGCGCGTGCGGGTCGGCGTACTCCAGCACCTCGATCTGCATCGGCGGCATGTCCAAGATCGTCGGGATCAGGTAGTCGGTGAACGACGGGTTCCTGATCTTCCCGTCGGCCACCACTATCTCCTCCATCAGCGCCAGCCCCATCCCCTGGGCGGTGCCGCCCTGGATCTGGCCGACGACCGCAGGTGGGTTGAGCGCCTTGCCGACGTCCTGCACGCAGGCCAGCTCGACGACCTTCACCAGCCCCAGCTCGGTGTCGACGTCGACGACCGCGCGGTGCGCGCTGAACGCCCACTGCACGTGGGCGACGCCCTGACCGGTGTCGGGGTCGACGGGGAACGTCGGCCGGTGCCGCCACTGAACGGTGTCCTCGATGATCTCGTCACCGAGCAGCTCGGCCAGCGAGCTCACGACGCCCTCCGACGCGGACACCACCTGACCGCCCTCCAGGCGTAGGTCGGTCGGTCCGGTGACCAGCACGAACAACGACGCCCGTACCGCCTCGCATGCCGCCTTGACCGCTCCCCCGGTCACGTAGGTCTGCCGCGACGCCGACGACGAACCGGCGCTGCCGACCTGGGTGTCCTTGGCCTGCACCACGACCCGCTCCACGCCCAGCTCGGTGCGGGCGATCTGCTGCTCGACGGTCTCCAGGCCCTGCCCGACCTCCGCCGCCGCGGTGTGCACGGTCGCCACCGGCTCGCCGCCGACGATCTCCAGCCGGACGCGGGCGGTGGAGAAGTCGTCGAAGCCCTCGGAGAAGCCGACGTTCTTGTAGGCCACCGCATAGCCGACGCCGCGCACGACGCCCTCGCCGTGGGTCGTGTTCGACACGCCGCCCGGCATCGCGCGCAGGTCCAGCTCGCCGGAGCGGTCGACCGGCATAGGCAGCGCCTGCACGCGGCGCAGCAGCTCCTCCACCGGTGCCGGGCTGTCGATGAGCTGGCCGGTGGGCGCGGTCGAGCCCTCGCGCATCGCGTTGCGGCAGCGCAGCTCGACGGGGTCCATGCCCAGCTCGGCGGCGAGCTTGTCCATCTGCGCCTCGTGGGCGAACGCCGCCTGCACCGAACCGAACCCACGCATCGCCCCGCACGGCGGGTTGTTGGTGTAGACGCCCCACGCGTCGACCGCGACGTTGTCCACGTCGTAGGGGCCGATGCCCATCGTGCCGGCGTTGCCGACCACCGCCGGCGTGCTGGAGGCGTACGCGCCGCCGTCGAGGTAGATCTCGGCCTTGACGTAGGCCAGCCGGCCGTCGCGGTCGGCGCCGTGCTCGAACCGCATGCTCGCGGGGTGGCGGTGCACGTGGCCGAAGAACGACTCCTCGCGGTTGTAGACCATCTTCACCGGCTTGCCGGTGTGCAGCGCGAGCAGCGACGCGTGCACGTGCATCGACAGGTCCTCGCGGCCGCCGAACGCCCCGCCGACCCCGGACAGCGTCAGCCGCACCTTTTCCGGCGGCAGCCTGAGCGCGGAGCACATCTGCCGCTGGTCGGCGTGCAGCCACTGGGTGGCCACGAACAGGTCGACCCCACCGTCCGCTGCCGGCACCGCCAGCCCGGACTCTGGCCCGAGGAACGCCTGGTCCTGCATGCCGACCTCGTACTCGCCGACCACCACGACGTCGGCCGTTGGCTCAGGGTCGCCTTTGCGCAGCTTCAGGTGCCGGACCAGGTTGCCCTTGGGGTGCAGGTGGGCGCTCTGCCGGCTGATCTTGGTGGCCGGCGCGGCCGTGTCGTGCAGCATGTTCCACGTCGGCCGGCCGAGCGCGGCCCGGGCGTCGGTAACCGGCTCCCACACGTCGTAGTTGACCCGGACCCGCTTAGCGGCCTGGCGCGCGATCTCCGGGTGGTCGGCGGCGATCAGCGCGACCGGCTCGCCCTGGTAGCGGACGGTGTCGTCCGCGAGCACGGGCTGGTCGGCCAGCTCGAGCCCGTAGCGGTTCTCACCCGGGACGTCGTCGGCCGTGAGCACGGCGTGCACGCCCGCGACGGCCAGCGCCTGGCTGACGTCGATAGAGCGGATCCGGGCGAACGGGTGCGGGCTGCGCAGCGTGGCACCCCAGATCATCCCGTCCATCCACAGGTCGCTGGCGTAGGCGAACTCACCGCGCACCTTGCGCACCCCGTCGGGCCGCTGCGGACTGCCGCCGACGCCGGTCGTCGTGACGGTCTCGGTCGCCGTTGGGCTTGTCATGCCACCACCCCCGCCTTGCCGAGCAGGGTGTGGCTCGCGGCGGCCACCTCGCGGGCCACCTCGTCGGTGTCGACCGTGACGACGCGGTCCCGCTCGACCACCGGCCGGCCGTTGACCAGCAGCAACTCGAGCGGCGGCTGCGCACCGAGCACCAGGGCGGCCACCGGGTCGACGACGTCGACGTGCCCCAGCCCGTCGAGGCGCCAGAGCGCGATGTCGGCGAGCTTGCCGGGCTCCAGCGAGCCGATCTCGTCCTGGCGGCCGAGCACGGTGGCGCCGCCGATCGTCGCCAGCTCCAGAGCGTCGCGCACCGTCAGCGCCCGCGGGCCACCCCGTGCCCTGGCGAAGAGGACCGCGTGCCGGACCTCCTCCCACAGTGAGCTGGCCTCGTTCGACGCCGCCCCGTCCACCCCGAGCCCGACCCGCACCCCGGCGTCGCGCAGCTCGCGGGTCCGGCAGATGCCGGCACCCAGCCGCGCGTTGGACGACGGGCAGTGCGCGACGCCGGTCCGGGTCGCGGCGACCAGGTCGATGGCTGCGTCGTCGAGGTGGATGCCGTGCGCGATCCACACGTCCTCACCCAGCCAGCCAAGCCGCTCCAGGTACTGCACCGGCGAGCAGCCGAAGTGCTCCCGGCAGAAGTCCTCCTCGTCCAGCGTCTCGGCGAGGTGGGTGTGCAGGAGCACGCCGTTGCGGCGGGCCAGCTCGGCCGCGTCGTGCAGCAGCTCGGTGGTGACCGAGAACGGCGAGCACGGCGCGACGCCGACCCGCAGCATCGAGGACGGCGACGGGTCGTGGTGGGTGTCGATGGCCTGCTGGGTCGCGAGCAGGATCTCGTCACGGTCCTCCACGACATCGTCGGGCGGCAGGCCGCCATGGCTCTGTCCGAGGTCCATCGAGCCGCGACAGGGGTGGAACCGGAGCCCGACGCGGGCGGCGGCGGCGATCTCGGCGGCGAACAGGTCGCCGGCTCCGCGCGGGAAGACGTAGTGGTGGTCGGTGCTCGTGGTGCACCCCGACCGGGCGAGCCAGGCCAGCGAGCCGGTCGCCGCGGTGGCCACGATGTCGGCGTCGATACCGGCCCACACCGGGTACAACGTGGTCAGCCAGTCGAACAGGGTGTCGTCGGCGGCGATGCCACGCGTCACCCACTGGTACAGGTGGTGGTGGGTGTTGACCAGGCCGGGCGTAGCAAGGCAGCCGCCGGCGTCGACGTAGCGCGCGCCAGGGATGTTGCGTGGCGCTGCACCGGCGCCGACCGCGGTGATCCGGTTGCCGTCGACCACGACGTGGCCGGACGCGTGCTCGCGCCGCTGCGCGTCCATCGCGACGACGGTGCAGCCGTCCAGCACGGTGACGCTCATGTCGCCTTCACCTCGGCGGCCTGCCGCACCGCGTCGAGGATCTTCTCGTAGCCCGTGCACCGGCAAAGGTTGCCGGCCAGCGCCTCGCGGATCTCCGGATCGGACGGCTGCGGGTTGCGCTGCAGCAGGTCGTGCACCATCACGATGAGGCCGGGCGTGCAGAACCCGCACTGCACCGCGCCGGCATCGAGGAACGCCTGCTGCACCGGGTCCAGCCGCTCCCCGTCGGCGAGCCCCTCGACCGTGCGGACCGACCGGCCCTGCGCCTGCCCGGCCGCCACCAGGCAGGCGCACACCACCTCGCCGTCGAGGTACACCGAGCACGAGCCGCATTCGCCCTGCTCACACGCGTTCTTGGACCCAGGCAAGGCCAGCCGCTCGCGCAGCACGTACAGCAGGCTCTCGCCCTCCCACACGTCGTCGGCTTGCATGGCGACGCCGTTGACCGTCAGGTTCACCCGCATCAGCGCCTGCCCCGCAGCTCGTCCCACGCCCACACCAGCGCCCGCCGGGCCAGCACGGACAGCGCGTGCGCGCGGTAGCGGGCAGTGCCGCGCACGTCGTCGATCGGCGAGGACGCCGACGCCACCAGGTCGCCGAACCGGGTGGCCGCC
Source organism: Pseudonocardiales bacterium (assembly GCA_013695005.1). Classification (GTDB taxonomy): domain Bacteria; phylum Actinomycetota; class Actinomycetes; order Mycobacteriales; family Pseudonocardiaceae; genus Pseudonocardia. The sequence continues at coordinate 2,764 of JACDBJ010000327.1, read as the reverse complement.
GCGTCCGGGATGGGTTCGCGCGAGTCCCACAGCCCGTCGGAGTCGAGCACGCCGTCGATGAACGCCTCGGCGTCGGGCGCCCGCCGCGGGGTGGGCGCGGCCGAACCGATCCCGGTGCCGACGTGTCGCTGGGCCGGGTGCAGCGCGAGCCCGAACGCGGCGACGGCGATGACCATCGCGTTGCGGGTGCCGATCTTGCTGTACTGCTGCGGCCCGCCCGCCGGAGCGAGCACGACGGACTCGATCAGCTCGTCGGGCGCGAGCACGTTGCGCTTCACGCCGGTGAAGAACTCGCGGACCGGGACCAGCCGCGTCCCGCGCACGGACGCCACCACCACGTCGGCGTCGACAGCGAGCAGCACCGGGTGGCAGTCGCCTGCCGGCGAGGAGGCACCCAGGTTGCCGCCGACCGTGCCGCGGTTGCGGATCTGCGGCGAGCCCACCGTGCGGGCGGCCATCGCGAGCCCCGGCAGCTGATCACCGAGCTCGGCGATCACGCGCGAGTAGCTGACGCCCGCGCCGACCCGGACGTGGCCGTTCTCCGTGCCCCACTGCGCCAGCTCGGTGACCCGCGTGAGGTCCAGCAACGACGGCGGCCGGTGCCGGTCGAAGTTCAGCTCGACCATCACGTCGGTACCGCCCTGGATCGGCACGGCCCTGGGGTCGGCCGCCTTCAGCTCGAGGGCTTCGGCCCAGCTCGCCGGCTGCAGAAACTCCATCTCACGCTCCAGCGGACCAGGCTAGCCCGGCCTCCTGCGCGCCCTCACGCACGACGCTGGCCGAGATGACGCCGTACGGTCGGTCGGCGGCGAAGAAAACCTCGTTGGGGTTGTCGAGCTCGAATGGGGCGAGGTCGACGGCGAAGTGGTGCTTGTTCGGCGCCGTCAGACGGATCTCCGCGATGCCGGCGTGGGCCTCCAGTACGGCCTTGCCCATCTCCCACAGGGTCTGCTGCAGCGCCTTGCTGTGCACCTGCGCAAAGCGGTCCAGCAGCAGCCCGCGCACGCTTGCGTAGGAGACGTCCCAGGCCTCCGGCTCGCCGATGTGCAGCCACCGCACCTCCAGCGAGGTGGCCAGGATTCGGTCGGTCGTCTCGGCGAGCGTGGTGTAGCGGTCGTGCAGGAAGCCGCGGAACTCCGAGCCGGTCGACTTCAGCACGGTGAGGTCCTTGAGGCCGGACACGACATAGGCCCGGCCGCCGTCGTCGCCGTCCAGCGTGACGGCCACCGTGCGGATCTCCTGTCCACGGCGGACGAAGGCGTGGTCATGGTCGTCGATCCGGTCCCAGGCGTACTCCTCGATCTCCACCCGGGCGCCGTGCACCGGCTCGACGTCGGCCACGAAGTGCCGCGCCAACGTGAGCCCGTAGTCCTCGATCGGGCCGACGCCGTGCTCCTTGGCGAAGGCGAAGACGGTGTTGCGCTGGGTGTCGGTCGGCAGCACCGCGGACTGGTCGCCGGCCAGGTGCGCGTCGGCGAAGTCACCGCGCAGCGACGTCGAGACGTTGAGGTCGCGGATCTCGTGCCGCGGGCCGTCGCGGTAGATCCGCACCAGGCGGTTCTCGGCCTTGCCGTACTGGTTCGGACCCAACACGATGCCCATGATCAGCTCCCGCGGTAGGTCGAGTAGGCGAAGGGGCTGAGCAGCAGCGGCAGGTGGTGGTGCTGGCCGTCGATCGCCAGCCGGAAGCTGACCACGACCTCGGGGTACAGGCTCGGCTGCCCGGTGATTGCGAAGTACCGGCCGGTGTCGAAGACGAGCCGGTAGCTCCCCGCCGGCAGCCCGTCAGGGCCGAGCGAGCACCGCCCGTCGGCGTCGGTCTCGGCTTCGGCGACCGCCCCGTCGATCGCGTGCTCCAGTCGCACCGTCACCCAGGGCGCAGGCTTGCCGAGTGCGGTGTCGAGTACGTGCGTGGTGACCGTGCTCATGAGCTGAGCAGCCGTTCCAGCCGCAGGCCGTTGATCTTGGCCAGCTCCTGGCGGACGATCGTGCGCTCGATCGTGGGGTCGTTGGTCAGCCGCTGGTGCAGCTGGTCGAGCAGCTCCTCGGCGCTCTTGCCGTAAGCGCTGACCAGGTACGCGTGACCGAAGCGCTTCTCGTAGGCGCGGTTGCCGTCCTCCAGCGCGTCGAGCACCTTGCGGTCGGCGTCGGCCGTTCCGGCCTGCTCCCGGCGGGACTGCTCGTTCTCCGTCGCCTCGCCGATGCGTGGGTGGGAGGCCACGACGTCGCCGATCTGGGCGTCGGTCAGGGCTGTCAGCGCCCGGTCCCCGACGGCCACGACGTCCTCGACCGAGTCGTAGGGCCGGCCGGCCAGCACCTCGGCGGCCCACACCGACGAGCGGCAGCACGCCAGCAGCGTCGGTTCGAGCGTCTCGGGGTCCCGCTCGTTGAAAGCCGCCAGTCCGAGCCGGCGGTAAGGCAGCGCCATGACCTCTCCTGTTTCCGCACGGGTGTGGGGCGAGATTGCCACACTCGCGGAAGAATCCAGGAGTGGGCGGCGATCGCGACCGGGACGAGGCTGGGCGGCCGCTCAACGCCCGACCGCGCGACGGGCTCGGCCGGCCGTTGCCATACGGCTCTCCCGGCGTGGACCGGCCGCCGGCAGCGACCCCACTCTCACCCGAAGCCGCGCTCGACGAGGCGCAGCGGCTGCTGGACGAGGGCATGCCGTTCCACGCCCACGAGGTGCTGGAGGAGGCGTGGAAGTCGGCGCCCGAGCCCGAGCGGGCGCTCTGGCGTGCGCTGGCCCAGCTCGCCGTCGGCC
>JACDBJ010000313.1 GCA_013695005.1 Pseudonocardiales bacterium | reverse complement strand
GCGAGAACGCCCGCGGCGACGGGCCGTGCCCACGGAGGTGACGCAGACGCTGTAGTGCGGCTTCCACCGTCGGCCGAGTGCCCTGCTGGACCCACCAGAGGGCCGTCGACGGCTGCGGGGTGGGGTCCAACCACTCCGATCGCCGACGCACGAAGCCGCCGTGCGCGCCGCGGTAGACGTAGGCGTGCAGGTGCTGGTAGCTCGTCCAGACCGACAGGTTGACGACCACCAGCCGGCCGTCGTCGGTGGTCACCGAGACTCCGTGCTCGTGCTCGGACCGTAGCCGCCACACGAAGCCGGGGCTCTGCTCGGCGTGCCGGTTGATCCGAGGCAGCGCGGCAACGAACTCGCGCATCGGCTCTGTGTTGAGGGGCGCACGCAACCGGGCGACGTTGACCTGCGCGAGCTCCATCCTGTCACCGTAATTGTCAGTGGGCCGTCGTAGTGTCGAACACATGTTCGAGGCCGATCTGGTGGAGCCCGCGGATGCCGTGGTGTCCGACGGTCCGGCGTGGTCTGGTTATGCCCCGGACGGGTTGTTGGCGACTGTGCTGGCTGAGCAGTCGGGTGGGTCGGAATTCGAGCGGTTGGAACGGATCGGGGCGTGGGAGAAGCTGATCGCCTGGGCGCAGGCTCATCAGGTCCGCGAGATCGCCGACTACCTCGGCTCAACGACAGAGGATGTCGAGTCGGCCACCGCTGAGGTGGGTTGCATGCTGCGAGTCGCCGCTCGCACCGCGGCTGCGCGAGTGGGCACCGCGGTGGATGTGAGCCGGCGGTTGCCGGCGGTGCGGGCGGCGTTGGCTGCTGGAGAGATCAGCTTGCCGGCGGCTCGAATCCTGGCGGATGAGACGACGCACCTGCCCGTCCGCGAGGCCCGTTCGGTGGCCGATGCCGTGCTGGACCGCGCCGGCGAGCAGACCCCGGGGCAACTGCGCGCCGCTGTGCGCCGGGCCGTGCTGCGCGCGGACCCCGACGCGGTACAGCGACGCTGCGAGCAGGCAACCAGGCAACGCGGGGTGTGGTTGCAGGACGAACCAGACGGCATGGCCACCCTGTACGCGCGGCTACCGGCCGCCGACGCCGTCGGCTGCTACGCCGTGCTCGACGAATACGCCCGTCGCGCCTCCGGCCCCGACCGGCCCGGCATGGACGCGCGGCGCGCCGACACGCTGGTCGACCTGATCTGCGGCGCCGATCCCGGCCGGGTCACCGTCCAGGTACGGGTCGCCGTCCCGGCCGGCACCCTGCTCGGCATCGACGACACGCCCGGTGAGCTCGCCGGCTACGGAGCCATCCCCGCCGACGCAGCCCGGCGGATCGCCGCCGAGGGCACCTGGCGCCGGCTGCTGACCGACCCGGCGTCGGGAGCGCTGCTGGACGTCGGAATGACCCGCTACAAGCCGCCGCAATCGCTAGCCGAACACGTCATCACCCGCGACCAGACCTGCCGAGGCCCCGGCTGCCGGGTACCCGCGCACCGCTGCGACCTCGACCACACCGAGCCCTTCAATCCGGAAGTCGGCACGGGCCCCACCAGCGAGCACAACCTCGGCCCGGAATGCCGCACCCACCACCAACTCAAACAACGGCCCGGCTGGAACCTCACCCAGGCCGGCGACGGCACCTTCACCTGGCGCACACCATCCGGCCACACCTACACCACCCGGCCACCACCACTGGAGTAGGGATCGGCGGCTTGATCATTCTGGCGAGGAGAGGTAGGCCTCAGCGAGCCAGTCGCGCACCTCGTCGTCGACGTCCTGCGGTTCACGCAGGTGGACGAAGTGGGCGAACCTTCGCGGGCCGCCCAACGACCTGACGACGCGTGGGTGGTCCAACGGCCTGGAGAGCCAGAAGGAGAGGACGACACGGGCGCGTTGCGGGCGCAGCTCCGCGAATGTGCGCACTCGCTTGAACAAGATCCCGACCTGTACCGCGTCCACAACCAGCGGTCCGAGCTCGGTCAGAGCCGCAGCCACCGCCTCGTAGATCGGCCGCTCGAACTCCGGGCCGGTGGCGAAGTACTCCTGCACCGACATCGCCGGGGCGCACAGGTGCGACTGGTCCTGCCGGCCGAACCGGCGACCACATCGCGAACATGTCCAGCCGGCCACCGCCCCATCATCCCGCCGGCAGCCACGGCTAGCGTGGCCTCGTGACGGGCGAACCGCAGGTGGGGCGCCGCCGGAGCTGGCGCGGGCCCGCTGTCGGCGGCCTGCTGGTCGGCATGGTGCTGGCGATCCTCTGCGTCGGGGCGCTCTCGGCGCAGGGCACGACCGTCGTTCGCACCATCCAACAACCCACATCGGTGAGCTACCCGGACAACTCGACTCACTACGTCGCGCTCAAGCGCTACGTCAGCATCGGGGCCCCCGTGGTCGGCGGGACCCACTACGAGCTGTGGCTGGGCCGCGACCCGCAGCTGGGCTACGGCCACACCGTGGCTGTGGACATCACCGGCACGGAGCCCGAGCAGTTCGAGACCGACTGGACCGAGCAGGGCGTACGAGTGCGGTTCGCATCGGGTCACGAGATCTTCGTCCCGGCCCGGTCGTTCATCGGCGGCCGGTGACCCGCCACACCGACCACTCTCGCCGAGACGGACGTCTCACCCACCCAGTCCGCGCCGTCGCCGGCAGCTAGCGTGCAAACCGTGGATCGGTGGCTGCGGCTGGAGGGGACCGAGAACGTCCGGGACGTCGGAGGCCTTCCGGTCACCGGCGCCAAGTCGACCAAGAGCGGGGTCCTGCTGCGCAGCGCGAACCTGCGCATGCTCACCGCGGGCGACGTGGAGCAGTTGATCGAGAAGGTCGGGCTGCGGACCGTGATCGACCTGCGCACGCCGCGCGAGGTCGACCGGGACGGCCCATCCGCGCTGGCCAGGGCAGGTGTCCGGACGGTCGAGCTGTCACTGATCTCCGACGGAATGGCGCCGCTGCCGCTCACCGAGGCCGACCCGCTGCTGCGTGAGTACCTCGGCTACCTCAGCCACCGCGGAGAGCAGGTCGTCGAGGCGGTCCGGGTGCTCGCCGAGCCCGATGCCGGCCCGACGCTCGTGCACTGCGCCGCGGGCAAGGACCGCACCGGTGTGCTGGTGGCGCTGGTGCTGGACGCGGTCGGCGTGGAGCGCCAGGCCGTGGTGGCGGACTACGGCATGTCCGCCGAGGCCATCCCGGCGATGTTCGACCGGTGGCGGGCCCACGCCGTCGCGGAGGGCTATGACCCCGACCCGGTCGACATACAGCGCCACATGCCGCGCCCGGCCGTGCTCGCCGAGGTGATGCGCACGCTGGACCGCAGGCACGACGGCGCCGCCGGCTGGCTCCGCGAGGGTGGGCTGGAAGAGCCGTCACTGGAACGCCTGCGCGACCGACTGGTGGCCTGAGCAGCGCTAGCCCCAACGCCGCCCCGCGACTGGCCACAGTGGACAGCCCCGACCATGGGTGGCACGGTTGGACGGTGTCCGACGTCAACGCCACCGCCGCCGCCCTGCTCGGCCTGCTCGTCGGCGGACCGATGACCGGCGGCCAGCTGGTCGCCGCGGCGGGGGAGCGCTTCGGCTCGGTCTTCTCGGTCACCCGCAGCCAGGTCTACCGCGAGCTGCCGGCGCTGGCCGACGCCGGGCTGGTGCGGTTGGGCAAGCAGGGTCCCCGCTCGTCGCAGCAGTACGTGATCACGCCGGCCGGCAAGAAGGCGTTCAAGGCCTGGTTGGCAGGGTCAGCAGGTTCAGCCGCGACGAGCTCGGACCACCTGCGCAGCCCGTTGCTGCTGCGGCTGCTGCACGCCGGCAGCCTCACCGCGAACCAGCGCACCAAGCTCGTCCGCGCCGGTCGCGAGGCCTACGCCGAGCGGCTCGACGCGGCCCGAGCGGCCGCCAAGACGCAAGACGATCCCTACGCCAAGGCTGTCGCGGACTTCGTCGTCGCGCACACCAAGGCGGTCCAGAAGCTGCTCGACGCGGTGGACAACTACCCTCGATCGGTGTGAACCCCGACGTCGCCGCCGATCTCAAGGACCTCGTCAACACGCTGGACAACATCGAGGCCGTGACGGACGTGCCGCGTCTGACCGCTGAGATCGCCGAGCTGGAGAAGCAGGCGGGCCAGCCGAACCTGTGGGACGACCCGGAGAAGGGCCAGCGGGTCACCAGCCGGCTGTCCCACGCCCAGGGCGAGGTGCGTCGCGTGCAGGAGCTGCGCCGGCGGCTGGACGACCTGCCGGTGCTCTACGAGCTGGCGGCCGAGGACACCGACGAAGCCACCGCGGCGACCGCGGAGGCGGACGCCGAGCGGGCCAAGCTGCGCAACGAGATCGAGTCGTTGGAGGTTCGGACGCTGTTGTCCGGCGAGTACGACAAGCGGGAGGCGCTGGTCACCATCCGCTCGGAGGCGGGCGGGGTGGACGCTGCCGACTTCGCCGAGATGCTGATGCGGATGTACCTGCGGTGGGCGGAGCGGCACGGCTACCCCGTCGACGTCTACGACACGTCTTACGCGGAGGAGGCGGGCATCAAGTCGACGACGTTCCAGGTGCACGCGCCGTTCGCCTACGGGACGTTGTCGGTGGAGCAGGGCACGCACCGGCTAGTGCGGATCTCGCCGTTCGACAACCAGGCCCGCCGCCAAACATCCTTCGCCGGCGTCGAGGTAGCTCCGGTGGTGGAGTCCAGCGACCACGTAGAGATCGACGAAAAGGACCTGCGGGTCGACGTCTACCGCTCCTCCGGGCCGGGTGGGCAGGGCGTGAACACCACCGACTCCGCCGTGCGGCTCACCCACCTACCGACCGGCATCGTCGTGTCCTGCCAGAACGAGCGGTCGCAGCTGCAGAACAAGGCCAGCGCGATGGCCGTACTGCAGGCGAAGCTGCTGGAGCGCCGCCGCGAGGAGCAGCAGGCCCGGATGGACGCGCTGAAGGACACCGGCTCCAGCTGGGGCAACCAGATGCGTTCCTACGTGCTGCACCCGTACCAGATGGTCAAGGACCTGCGCACCGAGCACGAGGTCGGCAACCCGTCGGCGGTGCTCGACGGTGAGATCGACGACTTCCTGGAGGCGGCGATCCGCTGGCGGCGGCGGACCCCCGAGACCAGCTAGCGCGTCGCCCTCGGCGAGCACCGCCCGCCGGACGGCTCCATCTGGTCTTCGCCTACGGTCTGCGCGTGTGAAGGCGCCCACGCGGCTGGCAAGGGGCAGCACCCAGCTCTGGCTGGTCGCGCTGGCCGTCGGGGGAGCGCTGCTGATCGTGTTCGGCCCGCAGGGGTGGATCGACCTGCAGGTGTACCGGCTGGGCGGCCAGGCATGGCTCGACGGGACACAGGTCTACGGCGTACTGCTGCCCGCGGCGCGGGACCAGTGGCTGCCGTTCACCTACCCGCCGCTGGCCGCGGTGCTGTTCGTACCGCTGACCCTGCTTCCGCTGCCTGCGGGGCTGGCCGTGCTCACCGCGGCCAGCCTTGCGGCGTTGGCCTTCGTGGCCGGCCTGGTAGCGCAGCGGATCGGCTGGCAACCCCGACTCGGGGTGCTCGCCGTCTGCGGCGTCGTCGTGGTCGCACTGGCACTCGAACCCGTGCGCGAGACCCTCAGGTTCGGGCAGATCAACCTCATCCTGATGGCGATGGTCGCCGCCGACTGCCTGCTCCGCAGGACGCCGTGGCCGCGCGGGCTGCTCATCGGGCTCGCGGCGGCGGTCAAGCTGACCCCGGCGGTGTTCGTGCTGTTCTTCCTGCCGGGGCGGGAGTGGAAGCCGCCGGTGACCGCGCTGGCCGCGTTCGTCGGCGCGAGCCTCGTCGGTGCCGCGCTGGCGCCCAGCGGATGGGGCTCCTACTGGTTCGGGGTGCTGCTGGAACCGGACCGCATCGGCGGGGCGGGCTACGCCGGCAACCAGTCGTTGCGCGGCGTGCTGCACCGCCTCGCGCTTCCGCAGTCGGTCGAGACGATCGCCTGGGTGGCGCTGGTCGTGGCTGCCCTAGCCGCGGGCTGGGTCGCCGTGGTGCGGCTGCGCAGGGCCGGCCGGGACACCGAGGCGATGCTCGTGGTCGCCGCCGTCGGGCTGCTCTGCTCGCCGATCTCCTGGTCACACCACTGGGTGTGGGTGGTGCCCGCGCTGGTCGTGCTCGCGGCCGCCCTGCCGAACCGGGCAGCCGTGTGGACCACGGGCGCCGTCGGGACTGTGTTCCTCGTCGGGCCGCACTGGCTGTTCCCCAAGGGTGGCGACCGTGAGCTCTCGCTGCTCGCCTGGCAGCAGATCATCCTCGACGCCTACGTCCTGGTGGCGGTCGTCGCCGTCGCGGTCATGACGTGGCGCGGCGCGCCCACGACAGTTGCCGTGCGAAGGGCGGGCGTGAGCCCGGAGTAGGCTCGCCCGTCGTGATTCGGTTGGAACGCGTGTCCAAGCTCTACCGAACCTCCACACGCCCGGCGCTGGACCAAGTCTCGGTCGGAATCGCCAAAGGAGAGTTCGTCTTCCTCATCGGCCCGTCCGGCTCGGGCAAGTCCACTTTCCTGCGGCTGCTGCTCCGTGAGGAGATGCCGACGAAGGGCAACGTCTTCGTCGCGGACTGGAACGTCGCGAAGCTGCCCCGGCGGCGGGTTCCCCGGCTGCGCCAGCGGGTCGGCACCGTGTTCCAGGACTTCCGGCTGCTGGTCAACAAGACCGTCGCGGAGAACGTCGCGTTCGCGCTCGAGGTCATCGGCAAGCCGGCGCACACCGTGAAGCGGGTCGTTCCGGAGGTGCTGGAGCTCGTCGGGCTGGAAGGCAAGGCCGAACGGATGCCCAACGAGCTCTCCGGCGGTGAGCAGCAGCGGGTGGCGATCGCCAGGGCGTTCGTCAACCGGCCCCTCGTGCTGCTGGCCGACGAGCCCACCGGGAACCTCGACCCGGACACCAGCCAGGACATCATGCTGCTGCTCGAGCGGATCAACCGAACCGGCACCACCGTCCTGATGGCAACCCACAACCACTCGATCGTGGACTCGATGCGGCGACGGGTGGTCGAGCTCGACATCGGCCGGGTCGTGCGCGACGAGTCCCGCGGCGTCTACGGCGTCGGCCGCTAGCCGCAACGACCTCCGCTCCCCGAGGAAAGCCCGCCATGCGATCCAGCTTCGTCGTCCGAGAAGCCGCCACCGGCCTGCGCCGCAACGTCACGATGACCGTGGCCATGGTGCTGACCACGGCCATCTCGCTCGGGCTGCTCGGTGCCGGGCTGCTGGCGGTGCGCACGATCGACCGCACCGAGGACCTCTACAGCGACCGGCTCGCGGTGCAGGTGCTGCTCACCGCCGACGTCTCCGCCAACGACGCGGACTGTGGCCAGGACATCTGCCGCACGCTGCGCACGGCGCTGGAGGGTTCTTCCGCGGTGGCCGGCGTGAGCTTCGAGAGCCAGGCGCAGGCCTACGAGAAGTTCAAGCGGCTCTTCGCCGGCCAGTCGATCGGCGAGCTCGCTCGGCCGCAGTCGTTGCAGGCTTCGTTGCGGGTGACACTCAAGGACCAGTCCAGGGTGGACGACGTCCGCGCGGCGGTGGCCGGCAAGGTCGGGGTCCGAACGATCATCGACCAGCGTGACGTCGTCGCGAAGCTCTTCGACTTCCTCGGCGGCGTGCGCAATGTGACGTTCGCGCTGGCCCTGGTGCAGGCGCTGGCCGCCCTGTTGCTGATCTCCAACACCGTCCAGCTTTCGGCGTTCACCAGACGCACCGAGGTCGGCATCATGCGGCTGGTCGGCGCCACCCGGTGGTATACGCAGCTGCCGTTCCTCATTGAGGCGGTGGTCACCGGCGTGGTCGGCGCGGTCATCGCGGTCGCCGGCCTGCTGGTGGCCAAGGCGCTGTTCATCGACGAGATCCTCTCCGGCATCGTCGAGAACGGCGTCATCCCGGCGGTGGAGGCGTCCGACATCCTGGTGATCTCGCCGCTGCTGCTGCTGATCGGCGCCGGCATCGGCGGCATCACCGGCTACGTGACGCTGCGGCTCTACGTGCGGCTCTGAGCTCCGCTCCCGCTCATGTGGCAGTACACCCGCTGAGTGGCGGTTGCGCCGCACGAGTGGCAGCTGGCGCGACGGCCGTAGGCTGCGTGGCGTGAAGGAGCGCGGGCGCAAGGTCATCGCGTCCAACCGCAAGGCGCGCCACGAGTACGCGATCCTCGATACCTACGAGGCCGGGATCGCGCTGCAGGGCACCGAGGTCAAGAGCCTGCGGCTGGGGCGCGCGTCGTTGGTGGACGCGTTCGCCACCGTCGACGACGGCGAGGTGTGGCTGCGCAACCTGCACATCGCCGAGTACACCCAGGGCAGCTGGACCAACCACGAACCGCGCCGCACCCGCAAGCTGCTGCTGCACCGCGCGGAGATCGAGCGGCTGATCGGCAAGATCCGCGAGGGCGGGCTGACGCTGGTGCCCCTTGCGATGTACTTCGCCGACGGCAAGGTGAAGGTCGAGATCGCGCTGGCGCGGGGCAAGAAGACCTACGACAAGCGTGCCGATCTGGCCAAGCGCGACGCCAACCGGGAGATCGCCAAGGCCGTGGGACGGCGGGCGAAAGGCATGGGGTGACGGCCGCGCTGTGCGAGCAGAGCTGCGAGCTCTCGATGCTGGCACGGACCACGCTCTACTCGGCGCGCTGTGGGCCGACGCGCTGAGCCCGACCTGGCCGCTGCTGCCCCGCGCCGCGGATCGGATCCGCGATGCGGGCGCGCCGTGGGTCGGGCTGGGCAGCGGCAACGGGGCGGCTTACTGGCTGCTCCGCGACGACACCGACGACCTGGTGCTCGACCTGCACGGCTACTCGACCCCGGCGGCTGTGCTGGCGTTCGTCGAGCGGGAGTTCCCACACTGGCTGCGCCATTCGCCGATCCCGCGGCCGGCGACGTGCTGGCGGCCTCCATGCCGTCAGACGGCGTGGTCGGCGCGCTGATCGTCGAAGGGCCGGGGTCCGACCAGGCGATCGCACCGATGCTCGGCGCCGACATGGGCACGATTGGGTGCGTCGGGGTTACCGCATCGATGCACGACCGCGGGATCGGCAACTGTCACTCGGCTGGACCCAGCGCACCAGCTTCTACGGCTGGCTCGCTTGCTGCCCGGGTTACACCAGGTCGAACGCAGGGTCATGCTCGGCCTGGACGGCGGGGAACGGGCCGAGCTGCTGCGGCTGCTGGCGAAGGTGCAGGCCGGTGCGGCGGCAGTAGCCGCCGAGCCGGCCAAACGGCGACGGCGTCCGCCACCGCCCGCTACGGCTCGACCCGGGATGATCGGGTAGCCGGAAAGCGTTACCCTGGTGCGGTCAGCCACCGACTAGGGGGTGAACGGTTTCGACTCCGAATGTTGATCAAGGTGAAGCGTGCCGAGGAAGGCGACAATGATCTCGTTAACCACGTGTCGCAAAAAAACAAGTGCCGTTGATACGCGCACTGACGTAGCTCTCGCCGGCTGAGCGAGTAATGCGTCTGTCGGTCCGGGATGTTCCCGCCCCGGTTACCGGCATCAGCTAGGGAACTCACCTACTAGCCCGGTCGCGGAGCTGGTAGGGACACCAAACAGCGACTGGGATCGTCACACCGGCTAGTCCGCGCGACCGGTGGATCCGAGTAGAGGCACAGCGGACTGCGCACGGAGAAGCCCTTGTGAAGCAACGGAGGACCCGGGTTCGATTCCCGGCACCTCCACGTATCTTGACCTGCGGTTATGCTGCGAATCGTGCGACTCGCGGCGATCTCTGTCAACGGACTTGCCCCGCCGCGAATTTGCGTGATCCGTGCCTGATGGCTCGAAGCCCAATGTTTAGGATAAGCTAAACAAGGCGGTGGTGGGTCCCGACGAGTGGGAGGCGCGGGGTGTGGGAGGTCTATCTCACCGACGGCGTCAACGAGTGGCTCGACGGTCTCGGGTTGAACGACCGCGACAGCTATGAGCAGGTGGTGTACGCGATCGAAGCGCTTGCCGAGGCCGGCCCCAACTTGGGCAGACCGCTCGTCGACCGGATCAAGGGCTCGACCGTGCACAACCTGAGCTGCGGCCTGGGTCGGCGGGGAGCACCGAGATCCGCATCCTGTTCGCCTTCGATCCATGGCGCAGCGCCATCCTGCTCGTCGGTGGGGACAAGGCTGGCAACTGGCAGCGGTGGTATCGACAGGCCATCCCGCGGGCCGAGCAACTTTACGAACTGTATCTCAAGGAGCGCAGTTCAGAGGAAGAGGAACGATCATGAGCCACGTCCGCTGGGCCGATGTTCGGGACAAGCACGTCGAGGCAGTCGGGCCCAAGAAGGTCGAACAAGGCAAGGACCGGCTGCTCGCCCGGGTGCGCGCCCAGCGCTTGGCCGACATGCGCAAGCGCCGCGGCCTGACCCAACGCCAGGTCGCCCATCAGATGGGTGTCACTGTCGGCCGAGTCAGCCAGATCGAGAGCGGCGAACTGGCCGGCATCGATGTGCTGGACCGCTACGTGGCCGCCCTCGGTGGACTGCTCGAGATCGTCGCCAACTTCGGTGATGAGCAGTACAAGGTCGGCTGACCAACCTCCATAGGTGTTGGTGGCACGACTGTCCACTATGGACTCTTGTGTCATCGAGTCTGTCAACGAAACGCCGACGCGCAGTGGCAACTCAGCCAACAATGCCAGCGCTGGGGTCTCGCTGACCTGCCGCAAACTCGCCACGAGTGCGGCCCGGTTGATCTTTTAATCCGCGGGTTCGGGGTTCGATCCCCCGGGGGCCCACTACCTGCGGAAACAGCCGGCTGGGTGTGTTCTAGGTGGTTCCGCCGGTTAGGACGCCGCTCGAACAGACGCGGACTATGTGCCGACGTCCCCGACTGTGTTTTGTCTGGCGCGGCTGGATGGGGCCGATGTAGAGCTCCGCCCTGGTGTCGGTGGTGGCTAGTCGCCGTTCGCGAGCGATGGCGAGGCGCCGGCGAGAGTGACGGGGTTTCCGTCCGGATCGGCCGCATACGCGACGTGCTCACCCCCTTGGCATGTCCATTGGCTCGCGCAGGACGGCTATCTGGCCGCAACGCCGAGTCGACACGGTGGCGTCAACGTCATGCACGTAGACGAACATCTCGAAGCGAACACCGCGCCCATGATCGCGGACCGTGAGCCTACTCGCGTCCCAGCGCCAGCAGCACCTGATCGAACGCCGCCGGGGTCAGTTGGGGTCCTCACGGCTCGGGCGATGCGGCGGGCATCATCACCGCGAGCGCACCCGCTGACCACGACTGATCATCTCCTGTCGCGGCTACGCCAGGTGTGGGTGATGGAGGGTCACCTAGGCTAACCTGGTTCTGCACGTTGCTGATGCAAAGTAAGATGCAGTTTCATATGCATGTGCACCTCGTTCAGGCCGGCGAGCGGCCGGGCGCGCTCAGGGGGTGAGCTACGGCATGCACGATTTCGCTGGTCGGTCGTCGACGTCGTCGGTGGATACGGCCTCGCTTCGGTGGCGTAAGAGCCGGCGAAGCAATCCCAACGGCGCGTGTGTGGAGCTCGCGCCGCTGCCCGGTGGGCGCGTCGCGATGCGCAATTCGCGGCACCCGGACGGGGTTGTGCTGATCCACAGCGCGGCAGAGTTCCTAGCGTTCCTGCTCGGCGCCAAGGACGGCGAGTTCGACGACCTGACTGACAGGGATCGCGCTGGTCCGCAATGAATTTCGTATGACTGTGCCGGTCGAGTCACCAACCATGAGGGCTGGCGCGGGATGGCCACGAGTTGGATCGAGCTCGATGGCCGGCACCGCGCGCAGGGGGCGGGCGCCTGCCCTGGCTCGCGGATCCATGTCGTGTTTCGCTGACCGCGCCCCCGCGGACCCTGCGGCGCAGGGATAGCGGTGGTTGGCCCGGCGGCGGAAACCCGGGGTAACCTGCCACAGTGGTGCGCGAGACCCGCTCTCAAGGGGTGTGATCATGTCTGCTGGTCAGCACGGCGACCCGGGCGGGCCGGCGTCCGACCAGGACCGTAGCGGCCCGACGGCGTTGCGCCTCCTGGTCGGCACACAGCTGCGCCGGCTGCGCGAAGCGAGCGGGCTCACCCGCGAGGCCGCCGCCGAGGTCATTCGTGGCTCCGGAGCCAAGATGAGTCGTCTCGAGACGGGTCGGGTCGGGTTCAAGCGCCGCGACGTAGCCGACCTCCTCACCATGTACGGCGTCACCGACGGACCGGTGCGGGAAGCGATGCTGAGTCTGGCCGAGCGGGCCAACGAGCCGGGCTGGTGGCACCGCTACAACGACATCATGCCGGACTGGCTCGTGACCTATGTCGGGTTGGAGCAGGCGGCCGCAATCATCCGCTGCTACGAGACCCAGTTCGTCCCCGGCCTCCTGCAGACCGAGGCCTACGCCCAGACCGTGATCGACCTTGGCCAGGCCGCCGACGCCGATGAGGTCAAGCAGCGCGTCGCGCTGCGGATGCACCGCCAGCAGTTACTCGATGCGCCGCAGCCTCCCGACTACTGGGCGGTGGTCGACGAAGCGGTGCTGCGCAGGAACCTAGGCGGCCGGCAGGTCATGCGCGACCAGCTCGACTATGTGCTCGAGGCCAGTGAACGGCCGAACATCACGGTGCAAGTCGTGCCGTTCGACCGCAGCGACGCCGCCGCGGTCGGGGGGCCGTTCACCCTGTTGCATTTCGCCGAGCCCGACCTGCCCGACATTGTCTACCTCGAACAGCTCACGAGCGCCCTCTACTTGGACAAACGCGTCGACGTGGAGATCTACGTCAAGATCGTCGACCGTCTGGCCGCGGGGGCCTTGACTCCCCGCCGGTCCACCGCGCTGATCGCGTCCGTGCGCGACTCGCTCTGACGGCACCGGCCGGCTCACCGCTTGATCGCGCTCCCGCTGTACTCGATCCACTCGTAGGTGAGCTGAGCCTCGCCCTGCTGCTACTCGTCCGGGACGCCACGTGGAGATCTCGACCAGTCCGGGGTCGCTGCACCTCCGGGCCGTCGCGTTGGCGGTTCAATGAGAGTCGCCGAGCCGGGCTGAAGACGCGGTCTGGGTGACGACACCTTGCGGTCGACGGCGTGGATCCACGTGACGCCCCGGGGGCGTAGCCACTCCATGTGACCACCGCGGACCGAGCGCACACCCGGCTGGACGGTGGACACCGGCCGCCCCCACTCCGCGCTGCGTCGCCCGTATCCGTCTCCACCGGCGCTGCCCGGCAGTGCCGTCCTGATCACCGTGGTCGCCATCCTCGCCGCTGGAGGACCGCACCGAGCAGCAACACGTGGATGGCCCTCGACCACGCAGCTCGCCCGACGTGGCCGCAGGGCCACCGTCGTCGAGGTGTGGTCCCGGCCCCGGCACGTCTGGGCGTGTTCCCGGCGCCGCAGCGTCCGGCCACATCCGGACGGGCCAGGTCGCATGCAGCCCAACTCGGCCTCGGCGTGTTGCAAGTCCACGATCCCGATCACCGAGCGGTCGTCCCGGCACAGCGCACGACCGTGGTCTACCAAGCGCAGACGCCGGCGGGGTCAACTCGTCGTGCACGCTCGCCCGCTCACGAGCATCCACTGTGGACATACGATCGTTAGCGCCGGTGCGCCATTGCGACGACGGCCCGACCGGGCTTGACGACATGACCAACAGAATCGGCACGGTCGCGGCGCTGACGAAACTCCCAGGCACACCGCCATATCGTCAGTGCCGACGGCGCGGACCAAGCCCTTGGATCGTCATCCTCAGCGCGGTTGACACCTGGTCCGGGCCGTCGCTGCGCACCTGGCCGGTCTCCGAGTGACATGACCGGCAGCTCTCCCGGTACATTGAGTTCGATATGGTTACTTCAGGATGCGATCGAATCACCTATCGCGCGCACGTGCGCGCATGTGGGGGAGATAGTGACGGAATCAGCGGATCAGCTAGCCAGCACCACGTCGGACGAGCCGGCTCTGGCTGACATCGACACGGAGACGCCGGCGATTTCTCGCGTCTACGACTACCTGCTCGGCGGCAAGCACCACTACGCCAGTGACCGCGCCGCCTGCCAGGCCATGATCGACGCCGTCCCGGAGACACCGCTGCTGGCCAAAGCGAATCGTGCCTTCGTGCGCCGAGCGGTGCAGTATCTGGTGGGCGAGGCCGGGATCAAGCAGATCGTCGACATCGGATCCGGCCTGCCCGCCACGGGAAATGTGCACGAGGTCGCTCAAGAGATCGACCCGACCGTCTGCGTGGTCTACGTGGACAAGGATCCGATCGTGCTGGCGTATGGACGTGCGCTGCTGAGCAACAACGACAACACCACTGTGATCACTGCCGACCTCCGCGACCCCGATGCGATCTTCGAGCATCCCGAGGTCCACCGGCTCATCGACACCAGCGAGCCTTTCGCGGTGCTGCTAGGTGGGGTCATGATGCATCTCGAATACGAGGAGGACCCCTTCGGGGTCGCGGCCCGTATCAGCGCCCGGCTTCCCTCGGGGGGGTATCTGATGCACTGCGGTTGCGCCGATCCTGGTGACCCGCGGGCACTCGAGCTCAACCGTATCTTCAACGAGTCAGCCATGGGCTCGCGGTGCTTCGCCCCGGTTGACGAGCAGCTCCGGTTCTTCGACGGCCTCGACCTGGTCGCGCCAGGCCTCGTACCCGCCAACGCATGGCGGCCGAACCCCGACTTCCCGGATTCAGACAACCCCGCCCAGCCCATGCTCATCGCAGGCATCGGCCGGAAGCCCTAGCTACTCCGCCTGAGGGGCGTGTCGGCGCCGACGATGGCTTCAGCGTGCTGGTCCGCCTCACCGAAATGACAAGGTCCTCCGACACGGATCCGCCGCGCCAGCCGGCGAGTTGACTACCGGCTGGTCGGCTTCTCGCCACCAGCCACCTCTCACAAATGGCAGTTGTGCGAGGTCAGTGAACGGCTCAACCCAGCGCGGGTTCGACCGGCAGTTCGGGGATGTTGCCGTACGCCGTGGACGGTCGCCGCCCAGCCAGTGAGCTGTTCCGCGAGGTGAGTTCCGATGCCTGACGCACCGATGCCCGCCCCGGATCAGGCCACCCGGCTGGGTCAGACCCCCGTGTGGGATCCGCCTGCTGCGATGACCGCCGGGCTGCGGTGGGTAGACGTGCCCGTGCGGCATGGCCGTCCTCGACTACCTCGGCAACGTGTACGGCTCAGCCACCGAGAAGCCGTGCCCTCGCGCGGAGGTGTCCGATGCCTAGCAACCCGCCGATGGCCCTGCCTGCCCGCGGCCGGGCACCATGACGCTGGGCGCCCACCCCGACAAGATCGCCGCGTGGTGCGGCACTTGGTACGACTACCTCAGGCCGGGCACCGGCTGCAGGTGCAACACGTCGGTGCTGTTCCCCTCGGCTGAGCTGATCGAGCAGCACAGGCAGATGGGCGCCACACCGGCCCAGCTCGCCGCGATGGGGCGTCATGATGAGCGCCGCCGAGATGACACCTACATCGAGGCGCTCGCCACCGAGCTGGCCGAGGTACTCGGTGATGGGGTAAGAAGATCACTAGGCGGATTGCCCTTAATGTAGTTGGTCATGATGTCCGCCTTCGCAGGTCAACGGGGGTGAGACCTGCGGCCGGACCTTAACATTGTGCATCTGCACGTGCATACGATCATTTCGCCGTGTGCCTTCGCCCGTCTGAAGCTGACAGACCGGCCCGGCAAGCGAACGGAGCGCGCGGCTGCGCCACTGGCTCAGCTCAATCCTACGAATGCCCTGGTTGTACGGGCAGTGATGACACTATGTGAGACACATCCACGTCAGCACGGAGAGCCGGTACATCATACGAGTGCAATCTGTGTCCGCATGTGCAGACAAGTCTTGCAGATGCATCCCGTTCAGACCAGGATGGCGGTGTGGACGCCTTCGTTTCGGAGCATGCAGATTTCGTCGCCCGTCGCGCGACCACCATGACCGAGCCGTCCGAGCCCGTACCCACCCGAACGGTGTCAGCGTCGGGCCGCCCGCAGGTACCCGCCGGCGGCCGCGTCGCCCCGATCGGATCGGGGAACCGCGAGCCGCTGAGCGGGGGCCGCGTGGCCAACCTCCGTTGCCGGTGCAGCCTCCCGATCGGCGAGCCGAAGGAACAGCACTGGTGGCCGGCGCACAACCCCGAACCGGACACCGGCGTGCGCGCGGTCGCCCTGGCCGGGCAGGACCCCGGCTTCCTGCGAGCCGAGCGCTGCGAGGACGGCTGGCACACCTACGGGCTGGGCGCCGCACATCCCGATGCCAGTCCACCGCGAGGTTGGGGAGGTCTAGGTCAGTGCTGGGATGGCGTAGAGCATGCAGTGGTCGACGCCTCGGACTGGCTGGCCCAGCAGCGTGCCAAGGCCGCGGCCGGCAGAGGTCTGCAGCCTCAGGCGCGCCACGTTGACCACGCAGAATCGCGATAGACGGTCGCACGGTGCATGGTCAAAGGTGGTCCGCGGGCTTTCAATCGGTGGCGGGGGGTTCCCCCGCCACCGATCATCGCCCGCCTCCCTCGCGATCGGGCGACGGATTGCGCGTGCTACCCGGAACGTGGCCGACCCCAGACGGCAGGCTCTCTCGGTCAGCGCAGCTGCGCTCATCGGCGACTGGCTTCGCGCGGCGGGGCTGGCCCGTGCTGCGCGGCACTTACCCGGTCGCGGACGGCGAGTGGCGGGCCTGGGCGGGGCGTCCGGGCGCGGTCGGGCTGCAACCGATCGACCCCGAGTTGTCGACGGCCTGGACGATCCGCACAGACCAAGTCGCCACGTGGTGGGCCACGGAGCCCTACAGTGTCTTGATCGCCACCGGCTACAACGTGGACTGCGTAGAGTTGCCGAGCCCGCTGGGCCATCGGATCTTCGACCCGCTGTCTGCCGCTGCGGTCTACGCCCCGGCCATGCTGACCCCGCTGAGCACGGTGGTGCTGTTCGTCCGCGCCAGTAGGGGGCCACGCCCGGCGCTCACCGCGCTCAGCCTGCGTTCAACCGACTCGTGGGTCGCCGTGCCACCCACGGAGCAGGGCAATGGAACAACCGCCAGTTCACCGGGTTACCGCTGGCTGATTCCACCCGAATCGCTGGACTGGAAGCTCCCGGAACTGGCCGACGTCAACGCAGTCATCGAACGCACCATCCTGGGATGACCACGCAGGCTCACCGAGGTCTGGCAGTCCTGTCATTCTCCGTGCATGGCACGGACTGTGCCGGCCCTGCGGTGCCAGGCAACTGCCAGTCGGAGCGCGGCGACGGGTCAAGTCCCCGGACGTGGTCTCTTGTTGGTGGTGGGCCCAGGCGGTGGTCTCGTCGTAGCGGGTTCGGCTGTTGAGGCAGCCGTGCAGGATGCCGACCAGGCGGTTGCTGAGCTGGCGTAGCGCGGCGTGGTGCCCGGCGCCGCGGGCCCGGAGCCGGTCGTAGTAGGCCCGCGCGCCGGGGGAGGCGCGCAGCGCGCAGAGCGGCAGCCCGAGCAGAACGGGCCGCGTCGCTCACCCAGAACGGGCGGGAGCGGACCCTGCTGTTGGAGCGGGCCGCCAAGCTGGCCACGCAGCTCGGCTAAGCCGGGCTGTCAAGGCTTGCGGATCATGGTGATGCCGTCGGAGATCGGCAGGATGGTGGACTCCACGCGTGAGTCGGCCGCGACGTGGTCGTTGAACGCCCGAATGATCTTCACGGTGTCGTCGTCGCTGGACTCGTCCACGACCTTGCCGCTCCACAGCGTGTTGTCCACGAGGATCAACCCGCCGGGCCGGATGCGCGGGAGCAGCTCCTCGTAGTAGGTGAGGTAACCCTGCTTGTCGGCGTCGATGAACGCCAGGTCGAAGGACGGCTCGGCAGGCAGCGCCCGCAACGTCTCGGCGGCAGGGGCGAGCACCAGCTCGATCCGGTCGGTCACGCCGGCCGCCTGCCAGTACCGCTGGGCGATCGCGGACCACTCCGCGCTGACGTCCAGGCACAGCAGCCGGCCGTCCGCCGGCAACGCGCGCGCGATACACAGCGCGGAGAAGCCGGTGAACGTGCCGACCTCCACGACGCGGCGGGCCCCGACCCCCGCCGTGAGCAGCGACAGGAACGCGCCCTGCTCCGGCGCGATCTGCATCCCGGAGATCCCGCCGAGCGCGGCGGTCTCCTCCATCAGCTGGTGCGCGATGTCGTCGATGCCGGTGGTGTGGGCGATGAGGTAGGCGTGCAGCTGCTCGTCGAGCAGGAAGCTCTTGGGGCTCACCCGGCCAGGTTATGGCCTGCGGGTTGTCGCGTCGGCGACGCCGTCGACGATCGCGACCATGGTGTCGTCGGTGCGGCCACGACCGATGCGGTCGCCGTGCCAGGCGACCATCACGGGATCGGGTCAATGCCATTGCCGTCGTTCCCACCACGGTCTCGCCAGGGCCGTGAACGGATCGTTCACGGTTGCCGCGTAGAAGGCTGCGTCCACTCGGTCGACGAGGTCGCGTAACGGCTTCGCCTCTCGACGGTTCAGTGCCCAGATAGCCGCCTCGAGCGTGGCGCGGGCCGTGAAGCCGACTTCGTCCTCGTAGGGGTCCCGCTCCCAGGTCGGCGGGCCGAGAGGGATCCGGGTGAACCAACGCCAGTTGCGCAGCGCAACCTTCACCTGGTGCGAGCAGATCTCCGGGCGGCCTAGCTGGTCGAGTGCCCGGGACGTCGATCGTGGAACGCCGGGCATCTCTGCCATCAGACCATCTGGTGTCATCCGCCTCAGGCGGGACGGGGGCTTACGAGCCATCGCCCGTTCGTGTCGTCATCATCACGATGATGCCAGTCAGAGAGAAGGGCGGGCGGGCCCGTGCCCCGGCCAGCCCGCCAGCTCGGCGCGCCAGCTCAGCGGACCCCCCGGGGCCGGAACTGGATGCTGATGCGGGGTCCGACGGGCTTGGTGGTCTTCGGCACGGCGTGCTCCCAGGTGCGCTGGCAGGAGCCGCCCATCACGAGCAGGTCGCCGTGGCCGAGCGGGTGGCGTTGTGTCGCGCCACCGCCTCGCGGCCGCAGCAGCAGCGCTCGCGGCGCCCCCACCGACACGATCGCGACCATCGTGTCCTCGGTGCGGCCGCGGCCGATGCGGTCCCCGTGCCATGCGACGCTGTCACTGCCGTCGCGGTAGTAGCACAGGCCGGCGGTGCAGAACGGCTCACCGAGTTCGTGAGCATAATCCCTGGTCAGCGCCTCGCGAGCCTCGGTGAGGACGGGATCGGGCAGCGCGTCGCCCTCGCCGTAGAAGCTGACCAGCCGCGGCACGTCGACGACGCGGTCGTACATCTTGCGTCGCTCCGCCTGCCACGGCACCTGCTCGACGAGCATGTCGAACAAGGTGTCGGCACCGGTCAGCCAGCCGGGGAGCACGTCGATCCACGCGCCGTCGCCCAGCTCCGTGCGGTCGATGGCTCGCAGCGAGCGCAGACCGATCCCGCCGTCGTCGAGCTCGCCGAACAGCGAGCCCTGCAGCGGAACGGACATGCCCGCAGAATACGCCGTGTATCAAACAAATGTTCGACTTCCGACGCAGCTGGACAGGTACTCCAGTTTGCACTCCGGCGGACGTGAGTTCGGGCAGATGGTGTCTCGTTTGAGGGATCCTTAACCGACGTCCAAATGTCCTGCCGGTCGAGGCGGTCCTGCGCTACGGGTCAGCGCCGAATGTCTCGCTGTCAATGCCCGCAGCTCAGGGCGAGGTCGACGCCCAGGGGCCAACGCCGCCGATGTGCTCGACGGAGTACCGCACGACATAGCCGGGACCCTTCGGCGCCGGGAACTCGGCGTCAGGGGACATGTAGACCTTCGCCAAGCGGTTGAGCAAATTCCATGCATCGTCGCTCGGCTGAACGGCGGCCCGCGCCCGCAACACGGCGTACTCGTTCAAGAAGACGCCGGGTATCCGGGGCGTATCGAAGGACAACACGACCCGCGGGTCCCGCTCGATGTTGCGCATCTTCGTTTGCCACGACATATGTCCAGAAACGAGATCATCGCCGTCCAGCCCGATCCAGATGACGGTCACCTGAGGGCTTCCGTCGGCGTTGATGGTGCTCAGGTGAGCCATGGGGCCGGACGCGATCAAGTCTCGCAGTTCACGGGGCAGGCCGCTCATAGCTTGATCGTTGTTGCCACGAGCTCACCGTATCAATCGTCCGAGCAGGCTTGATCACGCACGTGAGCATCTAACAGGCAACGTGACCCTGACCGGGCCGCTGCCGCGCATGCGCGTCTAGGTAGGTCAGCACGGCGAGCACCCGCCGGTGGTCGTCCGGCTCCGGCGGCAGGTCCAGGCGCAGCAGGATGCTGCGGACATGTGACTCGACGGTTTTCGGGGTCAGGAACAGCAACCGGCCGATGGCGTGGTTCGACCGGCCCTGCGCCATCAGGGCCAGCACGTCGCGCTCGCGGGCGGTGAGGGTGCCGATCCGGCTACGCGTGGGCCTGACCTGCGACTGGACACTCATGCTCACCTCCGGGCTGACGATCACCTGTGCGATCACTGACCGACTCGACGACCAGAGCGCGCCGCGAGGGCGCGTGATGCGTCCGATCGGGTGATGAATGCACGCCGGAGACCCGTTGGTCACTCTCCTTCTCGTGAACGTCCTTACCGGGCAGAATCGGCTGACCACGTCGACCGGGAGCGCCATGACCCAAGGAACGGCCCAGCTGTTGGCCGCTGCTGACCGCGGGGACCAAGCGGCGTGGGATGCCTTGGTCGAGCGCTACACCCGGCTGCTGTGGTCGATCGCGCGCGGCTACCGGCTGGACACCGCCGACGCGGCAGATGCCGTCCAGACGGCATGGCTGCGGCTCGTGGAGCACATCGACCGGATCGCCGACCCCGAGCAGCTCGGCGCCTGGCTCGCCACGACGGTGCGGCGGGAGTGCCTGCGGCTGCTGCGCAAGAGCAGCCGGGAGCGGCCGAGTGCCGTGGAGGTGATGCTCGACGGTGCCACCGACGGCGCCGCTCCCACCGACGCCGCCCTGCTCGCCGGAGAGCGCGACGCGGCGCTGTGGCGGGCGGTCGCCGCCCTGAGCGACACCTGCCGTCGGTTGCTGCGGGTGCTGATGGCCACGCCGCCACCGGCCTACCGGGAGGTGTCGGCCGCCCTGGACATGCCGATCGGCAGCATCGGGCCGGCCCGCCAGCGCTGCCTCAGCCAGCTCCGCCGGGTCGCCGCCGCCGACGACATTCTCGGCAGCCCGGCCGGCGTCGAGGGGTCGACATGACCGATCCGAGCACGCCGCCCACCGACCCGCCGGACCCGGTGCTCGAACGGTTGCGCCTGATCGCCACCGAGGTCGACGACCCACCCGAGCTGGTCTTCGACGCCGCCCGCGCCGCACTGCTCACCAGACAGCTGGACGCCGAGCTGGCCGAGCTGGTGATGGACTCCGCCGTCGACGAGCTGGCGGCCGTGCGCGACGGCGGCGATGATGTCCGCCTGCTGTCCTTCGAGGCGTCCACGGTGTCGATGGAGCTGCAGGTCAGCGAGTCAGGGGAGGCGCGGGTGCTGCACGGGTTGGTCCGCGGGCACGGCGGCGAGGTTGTCGTAGAGTCCGCGACGCAGACC
>JACDBJ010000258.1 GCA_013695005.1 Pseudonocardiales bacterium | reverse complement strand
ACACGACCGGCACCGGCGACAGCGGCCACGAGTACCCAGTGCTCGGCGTCCTCGGCGCCGGTTGCGGCGCCGGCTGCGCGCCAGCGGGCGCCGCCAGCACAACGAGCACCGCCGCCACCACAACGCCGAGCCCTGCTACCCGCGTCCGCCCACCCACGCCGCCAGCATTGCCGCAACGGCGGCCAGACCAGCAGGTCGACAGCCAGCCTGGGGACAATCGGCACCGCTGTGGACAGCGGCGACGACCTACCACCGGCCACCCGCAAACCGGCTACCACCAGCGCGTACACTCGTCGACGCGTCCCAATGAACCACCGGGACGACTTCGCGCGCTCGCGCGTCCCCGTTCATCGACCGGCAGCGGTTCGAGGCGGGACGTCGCCCGGGCGGTCCCGTGCGAACGGGTCCGGGTGGCGGCGCGGCGCCAGGCAATGCCCGCACGCGGTGCTCGCAAGAGGCTGGCGACGGGCATGACAGCAACCGCCGCGCTGCCCGGATGTCCGGGGCGCGCCACACGAAAGGTGTCACTGAGGCCATGGCCGTCGTCACCATGAAGCAGCTGCTCGAGTCCGGCGTGCATTTCGGGCATCAGACCCGCCGCTGGAACCCGAAGATGAAGCGCTACATCCTCACCGACCGCAACGGCATCTACATCATCGATCTGCAGCAGACGCTGTCCTACATCGACCGGGCGTACGAGTTCATCCGCGAGACCGTGGCGCACGGCGGATCGATCATGTTCGTCGGTACCAAGAAGCAGGCCCAGGAGGCCATCGCCGAGGAGGCGCAGCGGGTCAACATGCCGTATGTCAACCAGCGTTGGCTCGGCGGCATGCTCACCAACTTCCAGACCGTCCACAAGCGTCTGCAGCGGCTCAAGGAGCTCGAGTCGATGGAGCAGACCGGGGGGTTCGAGGGCCGGACCAAGAAAGAGGTCCTCATGCTCTCCCGCGAGAAGGGCAAGCTGGAGAAGACCCTCGGCGGAATCCGCGACATGGCCAAGGTGCCCAGCGCGGTGTGGATCGTCGACACCAAGAAGGAGCACATCGCCGTCGGTGAGGCCCGCAAGCTGGGTATCCCGGTGATCGCGATTCTGGACACCAACTGCGACCCCGACGAGGTCGACTACCCGATCCCGGGCAACGACGACGCCATCCGCTCCGCCGCGCTGCTCACCAAGGTCGTCGCCAGGGCGGTCGCCGACGGCCTGATGGCCAGGGCGGCTCGCGCGGGTCGGACCGCGGACGGCGAGGACAAGCCGGAGGCCGGCGTCGGCACCGACGAGCCGTTGGCCGAGTGGGAACAAGAGCTGCTGACAAGTGGTTCCGATGGTGCCGAGCTGGGCACCGCCGTCGCGCCCGACGCAACCGAGGTCGGTGCCCCGGTCGGAGCCGGATCGGTCAGCACTCCGGTCAGCACCACCAACGGCACCCACCAGCCGGCCGAATAGGCCGGCGAGACACCTTCCCCAGCGAACAGAACGGACAGCACAGCATCATGGCGAACTACACCGCCACCGACGTCAAGAAGCTCCGCGAGCTCACCGGCTCGGGGATGATGGACTGCAAGAACGCGCTGACCGAGACCGACGGCGACCTCGACGCGGCGGTGGAGCTGCTGCGGATCAAGGGCGCCAAGGACGTCAACAAGCGCGCCGAGCGCACCACCGCGAACGGCCTTGTCGCCGCCAGCGGGGCCACCATGATCGAGCTCGACAGCGAGACCGACTTCGTGGCCAAGAGCGCGGACTTCCAGGCGCTGGCTGACCGCATCCTCGAGGTCGCCGTCGCCACCGAGCCGGCCGGCCTCGACGAGCTCAAGGCCGCCACGTTCGACAGCGGCACGGTCGACGACGCCGTCGCGGCGCTGTCGGCGCGGATCGGAGAGAAGCTCGAGCTGCGCCGCTACGTGCGCCTGGACGGTCCGGCCGCGGTGTACCTGCACCGTCGGGCCACCGACCTGCCGCCGGCCATCGGCGTGCTCGTCGCCTACGACGGCGCAGGCAACGGTGACGCCGAGAGCACCGCGCGCGGTGTGGCCATGCACGTGGCCGCCGCCCGCCCGCGGTTCACCACGCGTGCGGAGATCCCGGAGGAGACCGTCGCCAACGAGCGGCGCATCGCCGAGGCCACCGCACGCGAGGAGGGCAAGCCGGAGCAGGCCCTGCCCAAGATCGTCGAGGGCAGGCTCAACGGATTCTTCAAGGACGTCGTCCTGCTCGAGCAGCCCTCGGTGCAGGACACCAAGAAGACGGTCCGCAAGCTGCTCGATGAAGCCGGAGTCACGGTCACCGGCTTCGTCCGCTTCGAGGTCGGCCAAGGCTGACCATCCCGGTGGACCACCCCGACGGTTTACGCCCGACCTATCGCCGCGTGCTGCTCAAGCTCGGCGGTGAGATGTTCGGTGGCGGCGGCGTCGGGGTGGATCCGAGCGTCGTGGCGACCGTGGCCATGCAGATCGCCGAGGTCGTCCACAGCGGGGTGCAGGTTGCCGTCGTCATCGGCGGCGGCAACTTCTTCCGCGGCGCTGAGCTGCAGCAACACGGCATGGACCGATCGCGCGCCGACTACATGGGCATGCTCGCCACGGTCATGAACTGCCTCGCCCTGCAGGACTTCCTCGAACGCGACCACGGCATCGACACCAGGGTGCAGACCGCCATCACGATGGGACAGGTCGCCGAGCCCTACATCCCGCGCCGGGCGATCCGGCACCTCGAGAAGGGCCGCGTCGTGATCTTCGGCGCGGGCGTCGGGATGCCGTACTTCTCGACCGACACCGCCGGGGCGCAGCGTGCGCTGGAGATCGGGTGCGACGTCGTGCTGCTTGCGAAGAACGTCGACGGCGTCTACACGGCCGACCCCCGGATCGACCCGATGGCACTGCTGCTGCCCGAGATCACCCATCGCGAGGTGCTCGAGCGTGGGCTCAGGGTCGCCGATGCCACCGCGTTCAGCTTGTGCATGGACAACCGAATGCCGATCATCGTGTTCAACCTCTTGAACGAGGGGAACATCGGGCGCGCTGTCCGAGGTGAGAGGATCGGCACGCTGGTCAGCACCCCAGACCAGTAGCCCGAGCAAGGAGCCGCCATGATCGACGAGACGCTCTTCGAGGCCGAAGAGAAGATGGAAAAGGCCGTCTCGGTCGCCAAAGATGATCTTGCAAGTGTCCGGACCGGCCGGGCCAACCCGGCGATGTTCTCCCGGATCGTCGTCGACTACTACGGCGCCGTCACCCCGCTGAACCAGCTCGCCTCGGTGTCGGTTCCCGAGGCGCGGATGGCGGTGATCAAGCCGTACGACGCCAGCCAGCTCAAGGCGATGGAGAAGGCCATTCGGGACAGCGATCTCGGGGTCAACCCCACCAACGACGGCACGATCATCCGGATCGTCATCCCGCAGCTGTCCGAGGAGCGTCGCCGCGAGATGGTGAAGGTCGCGCACCGCAAGGGCGAGGAGGCCAGGGTGGCGATCCGCAGCATCCGTCGCAAGGCGATGGAGGAGCTGCACCGCATCCGGCGCGACGGCGAGTCCGGCGAGGACGAGGTCAAGCGCGCGGAGAAGGAGCTCGAGACCGCCACCGGTCGTTATGTCCACCAGGTCGACGAGCTGGTGACTCACAAGGAAGCCGAGCTGCTAGAGGTGTGAACGCCGTGAGCACCACCGGCGCGTCGCCCCGATCGGCGCGGCTCGGCCGCAACCTCCGTTCGGCGATCCTGGTCGGCGTCGGGCTCGGCATCGTCATCATCGCCAGCCTGGTGTTCGTACGTCAGGCGTTCGTCGGTGTGGTCGCCGTCTGCGTGGCGGTGGCCAGCTGGGAGCTCGCCACCGCGCTTCGCGGCGGGGGCCAGTACCGGGTGGCGCTGCCGGTGCTGCTGGTCGGTGGGCAGGCGATCGTCTGGCTGAGCTGGCCCTACGGCACGACCGCGGTACTGGCGGCGTTCATGGTCACCGTGCTTGCCATGCTGATCTGGCGGATGCCCGGCGGCGCCGACGGCTACCTGCGCGACGTCAGCGCCTCGCTGTTCGCGGTGGCCTACGTGCCGCTGTTCGCGACGTTCGCCGCCT
Source organism: Pseudonocardiales bacterium (assembly GCA_013695005.1). Taxonomy (GTDB): domain Bacteria; phylum Actinomycetota; class Actinomycetes; order Mycobacteriales; family Pseudonocardiaceae; genus Pseudonocardia. The sequence continues at coordinate 2,170 of JACDBJ010000258.1, read as the reverse complement.
TGCTGGTGCTGCCCGAGGACGGCGTCGGCCGGGTGCTGAGCTTCATGATCTGCGTCGTGGCCTCCGACATCGGCGGGTACATCTTCGGCGTGCTGTTGGGCCGCCGGCCGTTGGCGCCGGCGATCAGCCCCAAGAAGTCGTGGGAGGGGTTGTTCGGCTCGCTGCTGTTCGGCACGGTGGCCGGCGCGTTGACGGTCATGTGGCTGCTGGACGCGCCGTGGCCGCTCGGTGCCGTCCTCGGCGCGTTGCTGGTCGTGGTGGCCACTCTCGGTGACCTGATCGAGTCGTTGATCAAGCGCGACGTCGGCATCAAGGACATGGGCAACCTGCTGCCGGGCCACGGTGGCCTGATGGACCGGATGGACTCCATGCTGCCCTCGGCGGTCGTCTCGTGGCTGCTGCTGAGCCTGTTCGTCCCGGTGCGCTAGCCATGCGCCCCGACCGATCGGCAACCATCACCGACTTCGACCTGACGATCATGCTCGCCATGCACGACGCGTTCCGTCGCGACCTCGGCTACCTGGCCGCCGCGGCGGCCAGGTTCCGCGGCGCCGACCCGCAGCGCCGCAACGCGCTGGTCACCGGGTACGAGCTGTTCACCTACCAGCTGCGGCACCACGCCATGCTGGAGGACCGCCACCTGTGGCCGCAGGCCGCCGCCCGTCTCGCCGCCAGCCCACATGCCGTCGCGGTGCTCGGCGAGATGGAGGCCGAGCACGCCGAGCTCGACCCCGCGCTGGCCGCCGTCAACGCCGCAATTGCCGCCGCCGACATCGACCCAGATGTCGACCCAGATGTCGATCCCGACGCCGACCCAGGCGCCGATCCCGACGCCGGGCACCGCCGACTCACCGACGCGGCAGGCGCTCTGACCGGCGTCCTGCGCGACCATCTCCTGCACGAGGAGCGCGAGGCGTTGCCGCTGCTCAAGCAGAGCATCACCCGCCGCGAGTGGCTCGCGGTCGGCCGGGTGAGCCGCAAGGAGTTCGGCCTGCGCGGCACGGCACAGTACTTCCCGTGGCTGCTCGACGGCGCCGACCCCGACCGCAGTGCGCAGGTGCTCAGCCTCCTGCCCGCCCCGGTCCGGGTGGCATACCGGCGGCGCTGGAACCCCGTCTATCACCGGTCGCGGCGCTGGTCGTGAGCCTGGTCCCCAGCCCGAACATCTGGCGCTGGCCCGGGATCTACGAGATCGAGAACCGCGCTCAGGACGCCACCGGCGCGCTGTGGGCGGCGCTGGAGCGCTCATGCCCGTGGGACGGCCGCGACGTGCTGGACGTGGGCTGCGGGGACGGCTTCCACCTGCCGCTGTTCGCCCTGCGGGCGCGGTCGGTGGTCGGCGTGGAACCGCACCCGCCGCTGGTCGTCCGTGCCCGCCGTCGGGTCGCCGGGATGCCCAACGTCAGCGTGGTGGCGGCCGGTGCCGCTGACCTACCGCTGCCGGACGCGAGCGTCGACGTCGTGCACGCTCGCACCGCATACTTCTTCGGCCCCGGCTGCGAGCCGGGCCTGGCCGAGGCGCAGCGCGTACTGCGTCCCGGCGGAGCCATCGCCATCGTCGACCTCGATGCGACGGTGGCGCCCTACGGCGACTGGATGCGAGCGGACGCCCCGCGCTACAACCCGGTCGTCGCGGAGCGGTTCTTCGCGGTCGCGGGCTTCTCGCTGCTGCGGGTGCCGACGGTTTGGCGGTTCGCCGACCGCACGGCGCTGGAGGACGTGCTGCGTATCGAGCTCTCGGCTGCGACGGCAGCGCGTGCGATCACCGCGACGCCCGGCTTGGAGCTGCCGGTCGGCTACCGGCTGCACGTGCGGCGCAAGGCGGTCAGGTGACGAAGATCGAGTCGCCCTCCACCTTGACGGTCTTCTTGGCCAGCGGCGACGGTGCCGGACCGTCGGACACCGAGCCGTCGAGCTTGAACTTGCTGCCGTGACACGGGCAGTTGATCGTGCCGCCCGCGACCTCTTCGACGTTGCAGCCCTGGTGGGTGCAGACCGAGGAGAACGCCGCGAAGGCGCCCGCGTTGGCCTGCGTCACGACCGTGTCGCCGAAGATCTTCCCGCCCCCGACCGGGATGTCCGCGGTCTTGGCCAGCGCGGTCCCGCCGCCACCGGCAGCCGCCGTCGTCGTCGCAGCGGGCGCCTTGCCGTAGGTCGAGCAGCCGGCGGC
>JACDBJ010000178.1 GCA_013695005.1 Pseudonocardiales bacterium | reverse complement strand
TCCTGGCCGAACCCCAAGCCGCCGCCGTGTCCTACGCCAGCGCCGAACGCGTCGAATCCGGCTCCACCATCGCCGTCTACGACCTCGGCGGCGGCACCTTCGACGCCGCCGTCGTCCGCAAAAACGGAACCTTCACCCTGCTGGGCCAACCCGAAGGCATCGACCGCCTCGGCGGCATCGACTTCAACGACGCAGTGTTCGAGCACGTCAGGGCCGGGTTGGGCCAGGCGCTCGAAACCGTGGACGTCAACGACCCGAGCGTGCTCACGGCGGTGTCCCGGCTGCGGCGTGAGTGCGTCGAGGCCAAGGAGGCGCTGTCGTCGGACACCGAGGTCACCATCCCGGTGCTGCTGCCGGAGCTACGGACTCAGGCCCGGCTGACCCGGGGTGAGTTCGAGGCCATGATCCGGCCGCAGCTGGAGGAGACCGTCGACGCGCTGCAACGTGCCGTCGCCTCCGCCGGGCTGACCGCCGCCGACCTCTCGGTGGTGCTGCTGGTCGGCGGCTCTTCGCGCATCCCGCTGGTCGCCCAGCTTGTGTCCGACACCCTCGACCGGCCCGTCGCCGTGGACGCCGACCCGAAGAACGCGATCGCCCTCGGAGCCGCGCTGGCCATCACGCCACAGCCCAAGGCCCGCCACGCTGCCGCCGAGACGGTCTTCACCGCACCGGTCGGACCGGGCGGCCAGGCTCCGAACACCCCGCCACAAGGCTTGGAGGAGCGCACCCCGCCGAGGGGAACTCCGACGCCCATCGGCGGCCACCGTCCGGCCGGCGCGGCAGGAGTCGCCGGGATGGCGGCGGCCGCCGGGATCGCCGGGGCGGGCGTCGCGGGTGCTGCGCAGAAGAACGGGCCCGGTGTGACCGCAACGGGTGCATCGGGAGCGACCGGCGGCTTCGGCGCCCCCGGCGGCGGCGGTCCCGGTGGCCCGGGTGGAGCGGGCGGACCGGGCTGGCCGACTGGCGCCGGCGGTCCGGGTGGGGGTGGGCCGAACTGGCCGTACCAGCCGCCACCTCCGGAGCAGACTGCGCAGACCGTCTATGTCCCGCAGGCTGCCCCGGTGCCGGCGCGTCCAGCGATGGCGTCCTACGACCGTCCCCCTGTCGAGCCGCCGCTGCGGCGGCCGGTGGGTCTGCTGATCGGGGTGGGTGGGTTGCTCGCCGTCGGTGCCATCGTCGGCACGATCGCGCTGTGGCCTGACCCGGTTCCCGCCAGCACCATCGATCCCATCACCACGGAGCAGACCACCGAGGAAGTCGCGCCCACGACCACCACCACAGTCGCCCCGCGGCCGAACAACAACGTCCCGCCGAGGGTGACGACCACGCGACCGACCACCACCACGAAGCCCCCGACCACCACGACGTCCGCGCCAGCGGTCGTACCGCCGCCCGCGCCCTGACGTCCCGCGCGTCCGGCCGCGCCCGGCGATCCTGGCTAGGGTCGGCCCGGGTAGCGACCGCGTGGACGGGTAGGTAGCCGGATGGGTGTTCCTTTCGGGGTGTTCGCGCCCCAGGGCTGGCGGATGGACCTGGTGGAGATCGCTGATCCGGTGGATCAGTGGGAGGCGATGACCGCCGTGGCCAAGGCCGCCGACGCCGGCCCATGGGATTCGATCTGGCTCTACGACCACTTCCACCCCGTGCCCCAGCCGCCGGAGCCCGCGACGGTCTTCGAGTGCTGGACCACCACCGCCGCCCTGGCCCGCGACACTCAACGGGTCAACATCGGCCAGATGGTCGGCTGCAACGGCTACCGCAACCCGTCGCTGTACGCCAAGATGTCGTCCACAGTGGACGTTGTCAGTCGCGGCCGGCTGTACGCCGGGATCGGTGCCGGCTGGTACGAGCACGAGTGGCGGGCCTACGGCTACCAGTGGCCGGAGCTGCGGGACCGGATGGGTTCGTTCCGCGAGGGCGTCGAGATCATCTACAAGATGTGGACCGAGGACGAACCGGTCTTCAGCGGCAAGTACCACTCGATCGACAAGCCGATCAACCTCCCCAAGGGTGTCCGCAAACCGCACCCGATGCTGTGGATCGGCGGGGGCGGCGAGCAGATCACGCTGAAGCTGGTGGCGAAGTTCGGGGACGCGTGCAACGTCGGCTTCGGCCAGCCGGATCTGATACGGCACAAACTCGGTGTGCTCCGCAAGCACTGCGACGCGCTGGGCCGCGACTACGACGAGATCGTCAAGTCGACGAACATCACCGCGTTCCCGCTGGAGAAGGGGGTCGACCCGGAGAAGGCCACCGCCAAGGCACGCGGCCGCAAGAGCACCGCTGAGTTCCTCGAGAGCGGGATCGTGGCGTCCTCGGAGGAGATCGGCGATCAGATCCAGACCCTGCTCGACGCCGGCATCACCTACATCATCGTCTACATCCCCGGCGTGGCCTACGACCACGAGCCGCTGCAGCGCTTCGCCGAGGAGATCATCCCGCGGTTCGGCTGAGCCCGTCAGGCCTCCGGTCCGAGCGGGCGCACCGCGGGCAGGGCCTCGCCGTATGCCGAGCGCAGCACTGCGTCGAGGTCCTCGCGGATGCCCTCGATCCGCTCCCGGCCGATCACGTCCGCCCACTGCCGCTCCAGCTCGTCGTATATCTCCTCGACGGCGGCGAGCAGCCGGTGGCCGCGCTGCGTGAGCTGGACGGTCTTGGCGCGGGCGTCGTCAGGATGGGTGCGGCGCTTGACGTAGCCGGTCTCGACCATCGCCTCGACCAGCTTCGACACTGCCTGCTTGCTGGTACCGAGCAGCTCGGTGAGCTCGCGCAGCGTGGCCGGGCCACCGCGCAGGCCAAGAAGCACGAACCCGAACGCCGGGCGGAGGTCCCGCCAGCCGCGCTCGGCCAGCCGCTCGTGCAGGCCGTCGATCAGCAGGCGGAACGCCATGGCCAGCAGGCGGGCGAGCGGGACGGCGGTCGCGGTGGTCCTGGTGGTCACAGCGCCCAGGGTGGCGTGAACGGTTCGTCGTCGCCGACCCGGGCCCGCCCGCCGACCGGCAGGCAGCACAGTGCCGTGAGCGCCGTGTCGCCCGCGGGTGCCAGCTCGAAGGCAGTGGCCGCCGGCACGACGATGGCGTCTCCCTGCTCCGCCTCGTACCGCTGACCACCGAGCCGCACCGCCGCGCGTCCACTAAGGACGACGAAGACCTCCTCGCGGGTCAGCTCGTGCGGGGTGGCGGGCGTGCCCGGCGCGATCTCGACCAGCCAGACGCTGGTGTCGGTCGAGCCGCGGCTCGGCGTCGCGAGTGAGGTGAACCGGGCGCCGCCCAGGTCGTGGGTTGGGCCGGACGGTGCGGTGATGACCGGCACGGAGCTTCTCCTTTAGTCAATCTTGTTGACGTTCGTTCCCCAGCATGCGCGTCCCCAGGGGCGGAAGTCAACAAGGTTGACAATCGGCCGCATCAACGCCCGACAGCGGCCGTTTGGAGCCAAACCGGGGGTCTGCGGCCCGACAAGCCGTCCTTTTGGCTCCAAACGGCGCGCCACGACATGAGAGGACACTGTCCGCATGAAGTTCCGCTCGAGCAGAGCGGCAAGACCACCACCGGCATCGAGGTCCCCGAGGAGGTCGTCACCGCCCTCGGGTCGGGCAAGCGGCCGCCGGTGCGCGTGACGATCAATGACTACACCTACCGCAGCACGGTGGCGGTCATGGGCGGCCGGTTCATGCTCGGGGTCAGCGCCGAGGTGCGCGAGGCGGCGGCCGTCGCGGGCGGTGACGAGCTGGACGTCGACGTGGAGCTCGACACCGAGCCACGCGAGGTCACCGTGCCGCCCGACCTGGCGGCGGCGCTCGACGACGAGCCCGACGCGCGCCGGTACTTCGACGGGCTGTCCTACAGCAGCAAGACGCGGCACGTGCTGGCGATCGAAGGCGCCAAGACCGACGAGACGCGGCAGCGGCGGATCGCCAAGTCGGTCGGCATGTTCCGCGAGGGCCGGAACTAGGGTCGGGCCGTGGTCGTCAGCTGAGCAGGTCAGAGGCTGTGCTCGCGGCGCCCGGGTACCTGGAACGAGGTCACATCGGCGTGCCGGTGAGGTACCGCCAGGGTCGTCAACTTGTTGTCGACCGTGGATGAGCAGCGACTCGTCGCGAAGTCAGCCAGCATGGTTCAGAGGCCGCAGCTAGCGAACCTGGCTGGTCAGCGCCTATGGGACGGCACAGCCCAGGGGGTACCGTCGGGCCGTGCACAGCGAGCCGGCTGGCGAGGACCACGTCCGCACCGCCGAGGTGATCGCCGTGATCAACAGTCCCGACCTGGATCGGACCGTGGGCTTCGTCGAAGCAGTCGCCGCCATCGCCGAGGACGCCGGGCTGCACGTCGGTGACACCCATCGCGCCGGTCGCCAGTCAGTGATCGAGCTTGTTCCGACGCGCTGAATGGCCGGGTACGGCGAAGTGGCTGAGCGACGTCATTCGGCCGGCAGGGCATTGCGGGCTCGGATGACCGAGAACCCGAGGCCGGACTCCCGCAGGGCATCCACCAGCGGCCCGATCCGCGGCACGAACCGCAGCTCGATCCCCGTGGCGGCGTGCAGCGCCAGCAGCTCGCCGACCGGTTCGACGTGCAGCGGCCGCACCGTGCGACCTGACACGTGGTGTCCGCCGGCGCGCGGCCACGGCGTGAACTCCGATGGTTCGAAGGCGTAGCGGTACACCGTCGCCGACACATCCGATCCAGCCACGCCCACTCGACGGCGTGCAGCCGCCGCGCGCCGATCCCGGTGAGCAACGCATCCCCGACGGCCGTCAGCGCCTCGTCCCCACGCTAGAACGTCACCCGGGGGCAGTCCCGCGGGAACCAGTAGGCGGGAGCGTGCTCGTCGTCGATCGCCCACACGAGACACTCGTCCGGAGCGCCTGGCGCACCGGTACGCGGCACGAACTCCGTGATCGTCGGGTCCTCGGAGAAGTGCCAGAACACCCGCACTTCTGCGACGCTAGCGAACGTGGTGGCGAAAAGTGGCGAAGTGGACCAGTACCTGGAGTCCGTTCCCGAGGAACGCCGCGACGCGCTGAACGAGCTGCGCGACGCCTGCGTGGAGCTGCTGACGGGCTTCGAGGAGTTGATGGGCTACGGCATGCCCGGCTACCAGCGCGACGGCGTGGGGGAGATCGGTTTCGCCAGCCAGAAGCAGTACATCTCCTTCTACGTGCTGCGCACCGACGTCATGGCGGCGCACCGAGACCGGCTCGACGGCATCAGCGTCGGCAAAGGCTGCATCCGGTACCGGCGCCCGGCGCAGATCGACATGGACGTCGTGCGCTCCATCCTGCGGATGACCGCCGAGACCTCAGGCCCGGTCTACTGAGATTGTCCGAGCCGGGGTGCCAGCACCTGCGATCGGCAGAGGCAACGCCCTGCCATTTCGCAGGCCAGCACGGCTCACATCGCGACACCCCGCTCCGTCGCCCTGGTACTCGCAGTACTCGCTGTTCCGGGCGTAACCCTGACCTGGGACATCGCCGATTGGGGCGGCTTCGCCATCGGCGTCCCACTCGCACTCGGTGCGATCGTGGTGGGCGTCCTGGCCCGCCGCCGCTCCGGTGGCGCACGCGACGGCGATCTCCACGACACGACCGCGTTGCCCGGCCTTGGCCGTCAGCTTGTTGATCAGTGCGTACGCCATGCCGGGACTGAACGACGACCACTACCGTGGCGACGCGAGGCCGTCGACGGGCGTGCGATCATCCGGCCGCGCCGACGCAGCTTGTCATGCATCCCGCAAGCCTCTCCGAGCGTCGGTGTTCTGACCGCAGTGGCCCGGCTACGCCGCAGAGTCCGGAGCCCGCACGTCGTAGAGCAGCTCTGCCCGGCCGGGACCGGCAAGGGTGTAGCCCAGTACCGCATTGTGTTCAAGATCGATGGGGAGCCGCGAGCTGCGCAACGCCTCGCGTGCCCGATGATGGTTTTTCGCCTCGGTTGCGTAGACCAAGGTCGGCTCGCCGGTGGCCCGGAGCAGGTAGGCCTGTTCGTGCGTCACACCTCCCTGGCGGAAGGTCTCACGAACCTCGTCGGCCCGAAGCTGCAGCTCAGCGAGCCAAGCCATCAGCAAGTCGACCTTGTCGGGATGAACGGTGCTGATCGCCAGTCGGATCACGTACCGCAGCATCTCAGCAAAGCCCGAGAACACTCAACGTTCCCGCCGGACGAATTCACTCGTTAGGGCATCAGCCGCTGTTGACATGTTCACCCAGCCACCTACGCTGGCCGATCAAAATCGGCTCCCTTGGAGTCGTGACACGCGCCGATCTCGCTGCCCCAGTCCCTGGTGGCGTCCTTCCAGGACACCAAGGGAGCAGCGATGGCGGCCAGCCAGCGCCTGTGCGAGCACATCACTGATGATCTGCTGCTGACAGCCGGGCGTGGTGACCTGATTGCCTTCGCCGACCTGTACGACCAGACCGTCACGGCGGTCTACCGGCTCCTTCGAGGCGTGTTGGGCGATTCCGCTAGAACCGAGCAGGCGACCGAACGCGTCTACCTGCAGGTTTGGCGAATGGCGCCGAGCCACGACCCCGACCGGCAATCCGCGTACTCCGTGCTGATGTTGACCGCTCGCCGCGAACTTGCCCAGTCGGTCTATCTCGAGTTGTCCGACTCCGCCTGACTGCCGAGCTTCGAGCCTGGCCATCGACTTGTAGTCGTCGGTACAGATGTCTTGTAACGCATCGGGCGGATAATCCATACTCTTTGCTGCGGCAGTGCTTCATTGACGATCACTCAGTTACGGAGCGTCGCCCTGGAGGCCCAGAATATGGATTTCGGCAAGTTCGATGATGAGGACTATCCAGCCTTGACGATGGGTCAGGCCGCCGAACTCCTCGGCGTCCAGCCCGCGTTCCTCCGGAGCCTCGACGCTGCCGACGTCATGTCGCCCGTGCGCTCCACCGCTGGTCACCGCCGGTACTCGCGGCGTCAGCTCAGGCTCGCCTCGCGCATCCGTGAGCTTTTCGACGACGGGCTGACCCTCGACCCCGCGCACCGGATCGTGCTGCTGGAGGACCAGCTCGACGCCGCGCGGATGCGCATCGACGAGCTTCAGCGCGACCTCGCAGGGGTCACGCGAGAACGTAGGGCCGCTTCTGACATGGAAAAACAGCACGGCGCTGCTCGCCGCTAGATCTGCCCGGTGTGACAGGAGGGGTTCGAGATGGCTGCTGACGTGTTCTCGTTCGACGTTGAGCACCCGAGCGCGACGCACAGCGTCGTCCGACTTGCGGGCGAGATCGACATGCTGACCGCACCGGACTTCCGAGATTGCCTCGACGAGAACCTCGCCGCCCACACCCAACACCTGGTCCTGAACTTCAGCGGCGTGACATTCCTCGGCTCCAGCGGCCTTGCCGTTCTTCTCGACCTCAAGGGCGCGGCCGAGCGACAGGGCACCAAGCTGTATCTGGTCGACGCGGCCAGTTCCGTCGCACGGGTTCTCGACGTCACCGGGCTCGCCGCCATGTTCAGTGACGAGCCGCCGCCACCCTGACTGCCGCGGACGATGCCCGGCCGCCGACCGGTGGTCATCGTGGCTGTTCCAGGCGGTCAGCACATCGTTGACCGTCCATGGCGGCTTGGTGCGCGCGTCGGCCATCCGTTGGATTGCGATGTGCACTTCCAGTGAGTCGAGGTGGAACTGATCGACCATGAAATCGTCGGGTCTCTTGGCCTCCATGTCGTATTCCCGCAAGACGTCCGTGAGCAATAGTCAGTACCTGTGGATGAAGATCTTTTAGGCGGCTTCGGGTTGGGGTCGTTCGACGAGTTTGCCGGTTTGGAAGATGGCGCCGGCGCGGACGAGCATGACGAGGTGGGGTGCGTTGACCGCGCGCCAGCGGTCCTGTGTGGCTTCGATGAGCTTGAACGCCATGGCCAGGCCCGCGGCGCGGGAGCCGGGCCCGCGGGTGATCTTGGTGCGGTGTCGGACGGTGGCGAAGGTCGATTCGATCGGGTTGGTGGTGCGTAGG
>JACDBJ010000208.1 GCA_013695005.1 Pseudonocardiales bacterium | reverse complement strand
CTGCGCCACCGACTCCCCCGGCGCCAGCGGCACCAACGACTCCCCCAGCTCGCCGCCGGTCGCTGTCACCAGCACGACCCGCGCGCCGGCGTCGGCCAGCCGCCGCGCCGTAATGCCGGTGAAGATGGCCTCGTCGTCGGGGTGGGCATGCAGCAGGAGCACCGTCTGGCCGCTCAGGTCGAGCGACGCGGTCGGGTGGTCGGGCTGCGGGGTGGAACCGAGAAACAGTGTCATCGCCATCGTGGGGTGCTTGGGGCCGTCGATGCGGCCGGTGGTCGTTGCCGGTCAGTCAGCGACGACAACAACAAGCACAGCGAGAACAAGCACAGCGGGACGTGGCGACAGTCCCCGATGCGTGGATCACGGCGGAGATTGTGGCACACCCGCGCGGGCCGGTCGTGGCGGCTCAGCCTCGAACCGGCCCGCGGGGTGCGGTAGTCAGTCCTTCTTTTCCGGCATGATGATCCACAGCGCGATGTAGATCACGAACTGTGGGCCGGGCAGCAGGCAAGACAGCACGAACAACACGCGGACGGTCAGCGGGCTCAGCCCGAACCGATCTGCCAGCCCGGCGCAGACGCCGGCGATCACGCGGTCGTTCCTGGATCGGGTCAGGGTCTTGGTCAACGCGGACTCCTCCTCCGTCGCGGCCCGCACACGGTGTGTGGCCGCTACCAACGAGCATCCGCGGAACCGGGCCTGTGCACATCCCGCGTCACCCTGATCTTCGCTCAGGGTAACCCCGATGCGGGTCAGCCAAACCCGGTCGGAGTAGCTGTGGACAGCCGCTGGCCCCGGTCGCCTCGCGCGGCTAACGTCAGCCACCATGCCGGGTCGGGGGCAGTTCATTCGCTGGGGCAGCGGAGTCGCGGTGCTCACCAGCATGCTTATGGTCGCGGCGTTGACTCTGCTCGCCGGGCCCACCGCGTCGGCCGCGCCCCCGGACCGCCCTACCGCCGTGGTCGCGCTCGGCGACAGCGCCGCCTCCGGAGAGGGCGCCGGCTCCTACGAGGCGGGCACCCGCGGCGAGGGCGGCAACTGGTGCCACCGCTCGACCAACGCCTACATCCAGCAGACCGGCCTTGCCGAGCAGGCGGTGAACCTCGCGTGCTCGGGCGCGCAGTCCGCCGATGTCGCGGCCCAGGCGCAGCGATTGGTCGACGTGGCCAACCGCTACCGGGTCACCGCCATCGTGCTGCAGGTGGGCGCGAGCGACGACCCGGCGTTCGGCGACGTCGTCGTGACCTGCGTCGCCGCCTGGCTGAACGTGCTGCGGCCGGGCTGCTCGGCAGGGCTCCAGGCGCAGTGGCCGGCCAGGGTGGCGGCGATGGCGCCCAAGGTCGAGAAGGCGGTCCGCGACGTCCGCGCCGCCCTGCGCAAGGCCGGTTACGGCGACGGTGACTACACGTTCGTGCTCGCCTCCTACGCCTCACCGGTCACCGAGAAGATGGTCGTACTGCACGGCGTCCGCGGCTGCCCGTTCCGCTCGGCAGACGCCAAGTGGGGCCGCACGGTGGCCGTCCCGCAGCTCTCCGATGGGCTCCGCGGCGTCGCCGACCGCACCGGGGTGCGGTTCTTGGACCTGTCCCGCGCCACCGAGGACCGCGAGGCCTGCAGCCACCAGCTCCGCTCGAACGAGTGGCAGCGGCGGCTCGCGGTCACCCCCACGGCGTTCGCCACCGGCGGGCCCGCCGCTGCCGGCCACCTTGCCCAGGAGTCGTTCCATCCCAACGCCGCCGGGCAGACGCAGATGGGTGGCTGCTTCGGCGAGTTCGTCCGCAGCACGGACAGCCGCGGCCAGTGCCTCGTCGGCCCGGACGGCCAGCTGCACTCGGTGGCCGGCAGCGCCGTGCCGGTGCTGGCCTGAGCTAGAGGACCACCAGCTCGCGCGGCTGGGTGTTCAGCCGCTCGCAGCCGTCCTCGGTCACCAAGACGATGTCCTCGATCCGTGCGCCCCACCGGCCCGGGAAGTAGATGCCGGGCTCCACGCTGAACGTCATGCCGGGCTCCAGCAGCTGTCGGTTGCCTGCCACGATGTAGGGCTCCTCGTGCACGTCCAGCCCGATGCCGTGGCCGGTGCGGTGCAGGAAGTGCTCGCTGAGGCCGGCCGCCGCGATCAGGCCGCGGGCCACCGCGTCGATCTCCTCGGCACTGCGCCCGGGGGCGACCGCATCGACGGCGGCCTGCTGCGCGTTCTGCAGCGCTGCGTAGGCTTCCACGATCGGGCTGGCCGGCGCTCCGAGGGCGTAGGTGCGCGTGGAGTCGGAGTTGTACCCGGCGGGTACGGGGCCGCCGATGTCCACCACGACCACGTCACCCGGCTCGAAACGTCGGTCGGACACCTCGTGGTGCGGGCTGGACCCGTTGGGCCCGGAGCCGACGATGACGAAACCGGCGCTCGCGTGCCCCTCCTCGACCATGGCGGCGGCGATGTCCGCACCGGCCTGCGCTTCGGTCCGCCCAGGTCGCAGAAACTCCGCCATCCTCGCGTGCACCCGGTCGATCGCGCGGCCGGCCCGGCGCAGCTCATCGATCTCAGCGGCGTCCTTGCGCATCCGTAGCTCGCGCAGCACGCCGCCGGCCAGCGTCTGTGACGCCTCGGCCAGCGCCGTGCGGAGCCCCAGCACGTGGCTGGCCGGCATCGAGTCCGCGACGCCGACCCGTCCGGGCACCCCGGCAAGGTCGCTGACCAGCAGGTACGGGTTCTCGCCGTCGTTCCAGGTGATCACTTCGATGCCGAGCTCGTCGAGCGGTACGTCGGCCCAGCCCGGTCGCTCCAGCGCGGGGACGACCAGCGCCGGCGGGGCGTGGTGCCCCGCCGCCGGCAGCAGCAGGCAGGTCAGCCGCTCGTGGCTGGCGGACCCGCGACACAGCAGGTAACGCAAGTCCGTACCCGGCGTGATCAGCAACAGGTCGACGTCCTGCCGCGCGGCCGCCTCGCTTGCCTGGTGCATCCTGGCAGCAAGCAGCTCCGCCGGGACGGCGGTCGTCGCAGTGGCCACAGTCATGCGGCAAGCCTATTGCGGATCGGCCGCGCCATGCTGGCAGGCTGTGGCACCGTGACCGCTCCGCTGCTGCTACTGGACGCCGCAAGCATGTACTTCCGGGCGTTCTTCGGGGTGCCGGATACTCTCACCGCGCCGGACGGAACCCCAGTCAACGCGGTGCGCGGGTTCACCGACATGGTCGCCAGGGTGCTGACCGACCGGCGCCCCAGCCGGGTGGTGGCCTGCCTGGACCTGGACTGGCGGCCGGCGTTCCGGGTGAAGGCGCTGCCGTCCTACAAGACCCACCGGTTGGCCGGCGGGGGGCCGCCCGGTGCCGAGATCGTGCCCGACCGGCTCGCCGTGCAGGTGCCGATTCTGCTCGACGTGCTCGCCGCGGCCGGCATCGCCACCGCGGGCGCCACCGGCTACGAGGCCGACGACGTGATCGGCACCCTCGTGGCCACCGAGGACACCGACCCGGTCGAGGTCGTCAGCGGCGACCGCGACCTGCTGCAGGTCGTGCGCGAGAAGCCGACCCCGGTGCGGGTGGTCTACATCGGGCGCGGGCTGGCCAAGGCCGAGGTGATGGGTCCCGCGGAGGTGGCGGCGAAATACGGCTTGCCGGTGAAGCGGGCCGGTGAGCTGTACGCCGAGCTGGCGATGCTGCGCGGCGACCCGTCCGACGGGCTTCCCGGCGTGCCCGGGGTCGGCGAGAAGACGGCGGCGTCGGTGGTGTCGAAGTTCGACAGCTGGGCCGAGCTGCAGGGCGCCGTCACCGACACCTCCGACCGGCGGC
>JACDBJ010000204.1 GCA_013695005.1 Pseudonocardiales bacterium | reverse complement strand
ACTCGCTCGGTCTTCGCGGCCAGGTATCCGAGCATGCTCGGCGCGTCGAAGCTGTACGCCTCTGCGACCCAGACGAGGTCCAACCCGGCCCTTTCCCAGGCGATCACGTCGGCGGCGGTCTGCACCGAGTCGGCACCGTAGGACAGGGGCACGGACAGCTGCATCGGGCTAGCCTAGGAGACCTCTGTTCACGCCGGCTGCAGTCGAGCACCCAGCATCGCGCCGAGGTGCTCCCACGGCTCGTCGATCTCCTCGACGTCACTCGTGGTGGCGACGCTCAGCGCGGCTCCGTTCACCAGCTGGATGTCGAACCGCGACGACAGGAGCTTGCTGGTCAGCCGCGCTGTCGCGATGTCGTGGATGCCGACGAACACGGCGCCCTCGCTGGCGCGCAGCTCGTCGATCGGACGCTCGAGGAGCTTCGTGAGTCGCTTGCCGTTGATCTTGCGTCTTGTGATCGCGATCGCGGCGTGCTTCACCTCGCGCCGTTCGCGCTTGGACTGCGGCACGAACAGCAGGCCGGTGTCGCAGACGAGGAGATCGACGGGCTTCTTGTCCAGGTCCACGTTGAGCGCGACGGCGACCAGGTCAGGCGCGAGCGGGTCGTGCTCCGCGGCGCGAATCCGGTGCCACAGCGACACCCCCATGCCGGTCAGCCACTCCCGGAGCACGCTGACACCCTGCGGGTTGCCGGCGCCGCTGTCGGGCATGGCCGCCGCGACCGCCGGCGCCACCCGCGCCGGCACGTCGATCGGGACACCGTCCAGGCCGATCAGCATCCAGGGGCGTGGGCCCGCCCAGTTCATCACCGCCCTGGCGACTCCGGCCTCGATCATCGCGCTGGCCACGCAGCCAGCCAGCATCCTGGTGCAGACCGACCGGAAGGCGTGCGGCCTATCCTCCGGTGCGATGCCCGGGTGGACCAGCGAGCGCACCATCGTCGGTCCGTAGCCGCCGGCGATGCCGTCGAGGATCGCCCCGAGGGTCACATCGTGGGTTCCGGGGCTGGCGACCTTCACCAGCTCGCCAGCCACGTTCGCGGTCTCGCGGCGGGCGGCCAGCGCCGCCAGCTCCGCCCAGTCGGCCGACGGCCCGAGGTCGGCCCGCACGAGCTCCTGCTGCAGCCGCTGCAGGGTGTGCGGGAGGTAGGCCACCAGCACGGTCGCCGGCCTGTTGTCCGCAGGCACCTGCGCGTCGGGCTGCGCGGCGGCGGCTGCGATGCGCGCGCCGGTCGCAGGGTGGCTGGCGTAGCGGTCGGTCGGCTCAGCGAGTGCGGCCGCCACGGCCTCGTCGAACTGGGGCACCCTGCGACGCTCGCTGAGCAACGCCCAGTAGCCGGCGAACAGGTCAGGCGTCCGGCCTGCCGAGCGGGCCATCGGCCCGTACTCCTGCAGCGTCAGATGCCAGGCCAGCGCCAGTGCCGGTAGCCGACGCAGCATGGTGATGGTCGGTTGGCGGCCGGTCACCGCGATCGCGACCGTGTCCGCGTCGTGCTCGTGTTGCTGGCGGACCTTGGCAGAGACGCGGAAGTACAGCCGCGCGTAACCCGTGAAGATCGCCCTGACCAGCGCGTAGTCCATCCGGCGGATGATGCCCAGCAGTGCCTCCGCGCCGCGCCAGGACATCCGGCCGAAGGCGGCGTGGCGCCCGCTGTAGTGCCCGAGCTCGTGCCCGAGCACCGAGGCGAGCTGACCCGCGGACAGGCCGAGCAGCAGCGGCGCGCCGATCTCCATCGTACGCTTCCCGCCGCGCAACCCGAGCCAGCGAGACTCCTCCGTCACCGCCGCGTTGGCGTCCGAGACCAGCCGGATCTCGTCCGGTTGCCGGGTGCCGACGGCGCTGGCCAGCCGCTCGACGGTGTCCCACAGCCGTGGCTGCTCGGCCCGGGTGAGCTCGATGCCTTCCGGCTCTACCCGAGGGCGCCGCAGCGACCGGACGACGCCGGCCAGCACGATGAACACGATCACCGCGAGCACACCCACCAGCTTGACGGCGAGCGCGCCACTGAAGTTCAGCACCGCGAAGGTGGCCATGGCCACCGCACCGAGCGCGACGACGAGGACGAGCACGTACACACCCAGGAGCAGCGCCGCAGCGATGACGCCGCTGAGCACCGCGCCGCGCGGCGCTTGGGACTGGGCCATGGAGTACCTCCCTACGGTCACTGGAGTATCTCCAACTACGCCGAACGGCGTAACTCGCTTACGCCGAGCTGCCCGACAGCGCCGGTCAGCGGTCGAGTTCGTCACGAGGAGTCGTGCTGGCCGCCCCGTGACCGCCGCCCGGTGCGCTGGTCTCGCTCGGCTCGCCACGCACTCGGCTACATTCGTCACCGTCGACACGCCAGGAGCACGCGGCGGACTGCGACGCTGCCATCCGGGTACTTGTAGTCCTGGGGCGGTGAGGAGGCCGTGGTGAGCCGGGCGATCGTCGTCGACCACAGCCTGCTGCGTCGGCGCCAGCTCACGGACGGACTTGAACAGCGCATCGAATCTTGGTGGCGAAGTCACCGGTGATCACCGTGGCGCGGTGCGCTCGTTCTCGTCGAGCCGGGTGAAGTCGTAGTGGTCATAGGTGCCGCCGGCCAGCCCGTTGATCACCGTCACGTTGACCCGGGCGGCGGTGTAGGCGACCAGCAGGCCGATCGTGTAGATCGGGATGATCGCGATCGGTGTCGGGGATGACGATGCTGCCCTGCTCGGACTTTGAGCAATCCGATGAGCGTCTTGAGGAACACCGACTTGCCGGTGCCCGAAGGGCCGCGCAGTACGCTCACCTCGCCGGGAGGCAGGGCCAGCGTACGTCCGACCAGATGTTGGTCCGCCCGAACGCCTTCGTCAGGTTCCGGACCGCGACCTCGACGCCTGCCACGCATATCTCCCAGCAGTGGACGCGCCGACGGGGAGCCTCAGACCGGGCAACAGAACAGCGGCAGACACCGGCGCGCCGCACAAGAACTGCAACGAACCAGGTCATTGCGGGGTTACTGACTGGTTAACGTCTCGGCTCAGAGTTCGGCCAAACGGCCCGACTCGGGCCACCCGCTTGGCGGTGCGGCTACCGTCGAAACAGCGGACCGTAGGTACCGAATGGGCCGACCGGGGCCCGCCGCCTGGCCGGCCAGCTGAGCCATACTTGGGTTATGGCCGATGCAGCGGAGCCCGCGGAGTCCACGCTGCGCAGGTGGCTGCGCCCTGTCGTGTGCAAGGCGATCACGGCGGTCAGCCCGGTGCGCAAGGCCGTCGGCGTCGTGGGTCACTGGCTGGGCAGACTGCTGCCGGGGGCGGCCGCCCGCCGGGTGCAGACCGCGACGTTCGCGGCCGAGTGGGAGCTCGCCAACACCGAGGCGCTCGCCGCCGACGGCCCGCTGTGGGTCGTCCTCGGTGACTCCACCAGCCAGGGGATCGGGGCGTCGACGCGCGATGGCGGTTACGTCCTGCGGGTGCTGGAGCGGCTGCGGTCCGACGGAAGGCCGTGGCGGGTGGTGAACCTGTCCAAGACCGGCGCGAGAGCGGCCGACGTGCTGGGCCGTCAGCTGCCGGCGCTGGCCGAGATCGCCGAGCGCACGCCGCCGGAACTGGTCAGCGTGGCGATCGGCTCCAACGACCTCGTGCACCGCACCGCGGATCTCGACGCAGCGCTGCGCAAGATCGCCGCCCGCCTGCCCGCCGGCGCGCTGATCGCCACCATGCCGCACGGGCTGCGGCCGCCGGTGGCCCAGCAGATGAACGCGCTGGTCGCCGACGAGGCGGCGCGGCACGGCCTTCGGGTCGCCGACCTGTGGTCGCGGACCGGCCCGCCGTGGCGGGACAAGTACTCCGCCGACTTCTTCCATCCCAACGACCGTGGCTACGGCGACTGGACCGCCGCGTTCCTCGACGCCCTGGACCGGCCGGTCGAACAATCGGCGGCTCAGCAGGCCCCCGACCGGCAACAGACCGGCTAGAAGTCGACCTGGCTCGCGGTGCCGTGCAGGTCGGTGACGCGGTACATCTGCGCCGCGCCACGCACCTCTCCTGCTCCCGTCGACGGGAGCAGGCTGATCGTCGCGATCGCGATCGTGTCGAACTCCGCCTCGCTCCGGTCGCGCAGGTAGACGGTCGGCAGTACGAGGGTGATCGTGATGTCGCGCTCGTGCGGCACCACTTCGGTGACCACGGTGACCTCGGTGCCCAGTGCCGTCGACGCCACGGCGATCTCATCGCCGACGAAGCTGAACGACTGCTCGCCGTCGGTGACCGAGAAGCGCGGGCGGCCGTCGATGCCGCTGGTGGAGTAGGAGACGTCCAGCTCCTTGCCGGTCAGCTCGTACCGGTTCGGCGCGCTCGGTTCGGCTACGTTCGTCATCGTCGACACGCTAGGACCCCATGGCGGGGTATGACGCGGCCATCCGGGTATTCGTGGGCGGGGCGGTGAGGAGGCCGTGGTGAGCCGGGCGGTGATTGTCGGCGGCGGTCACAACGGGCTGATCGCCGCCTGCTACCTCGCCCGTGCCGGGCTGGCCGTCACCGTGCTCGAGCAGGCGGACGCGGCGGGCGGCGGGTCGCGCACCGAGGAGACCGTGCCGGGGTTTCGGTTCGACACCCACTCGGCTGCGCACAACATCATCAACATGACCGAGATCCCGGCCGAGCTGGATCTCGCCGCCGCCGGGCTGACCTACCGGGAGATGGACCCGTTCGCCGCCGGCTTCTTGCCCGACGGCCGGGTGGTCCGCTTTCACCGCAGCGTGGACGCCACCATCGCGAGCATCGCCGAGCACGACGCCGCCGAGGCCCGGCGATATGGAGAGTTCATCGAGCGAGCGATGCCGGCCGTCGAGGTCGCCACCGCAGGGCTCACGCGGGCCACGAGCGGGCCGGCGGTGCTGCGCGCGGGACTGGCCAGGCTCGGTAGCGCAAGGCGTGCGGTGCGGCGGGCCGGCGGTGTCGGCTCCCTGGTCCAGGACGTGCTTGCGCCCTACGGCGGGCTGCTCGCCCAGACGCTGGATAC
>JACDBJ010000184.1 GCA_013695005.1 Pseudonocardiales bacterium | reverse complement strand
CCCGCCGTAGGTACGGTCTGGCCATTGCCGCCGCGCTGTTCGCTCTGATCGCCGTCGCCCTGGTACTCCCCGACGTCGTCCGGCTCGACCGCATCAGCCCGTTCAGCCAGCTGGTCGCATTCCGTCCGCTGATCGCCGCGGCCGCCGCCGTGCTCGCGGTGGTGCTCGGGCTGCTGACCATCCGGTTTCACGGTGCGTGGCCGTTCGCGGCCGTGCTCGGCGTCGTCGTGGCGGTCGCCGCCGTGCTCGTCGTACCGCGCACGATCAACACCGCCACCAGTTCCGCGCCGGAACAGGGCCGGCAGTACACCGTGCTCGCGTTCAACGCCAACTTTGGCAGAGCCGACGCCAATGCCCTCACCGAGGTGATCCGCACCCAACGGCCCGACATCGTCGCATTACCCGAGTCCGGTCCGAAGTTCCGCGACCGGATTGCGCCGCTTGTCCAACCGCTGGGCTACCGGACGCTCACCATCGACGACGGCCGTGGATCCGAGGTCGGCGGGATGACCGCGCTGGCCGCCAGCCGCCTCGGCGACGTCAAGGCCAGCCGGGCCAGCGACACGCCGTTCCCGTACGTCGAGCTGGGCGGCGGCGAGCTAGGCGAACTGCGGTTCGTGGGCGTGCATCCTGTCCCGCCGGTGCCGGGCAGGGTGCCGCAGTGGCGCGCCGACCTGGCCGCGCTCTCGCGCTGGTGCAGCGGTGACACACCGGCGATCATCGCCGGCGACCTCAACGCCACGCTCGACCACTCCGTGCTCCGCGAGGCCATCCAGGGGTGCTCCGACGCCGCCGCCCAGCAGGGGGCCGGCCTGGTCGCAACCTGGCCCAGCAACCAGCCGCGCTGGCTCGGCCCGCAGATCGACCACGTGCTCGTGACCGAGGGCATCACGGCCCAGACGTTCGAGGTCCTCGACATCCCCGGCAGCGACCACCGCGCGATCCTCACCCGGCTCACCGTGCCGGCCGGGTCCTAGCTCACCTCGGCCAGCTCGCCGGTCACCACATCGAGCACGAAGCCACGCACGACACCGTCCGAGCGCAGGAACGGGCTGGAGCGCAGCAGGGCGATGCCGTCGCGGACGTCCTCCGCCGGGTCGCTGAACGTGTGCGCCCGCCACGGTGGGCGCTGCCCGACGTCGGCCGCCAGCTCGTCGGCGAACTCGTCGTCGGTGAAGGTCGCCATCCCGCACCGGGTGTGGTGCACCACCATCACGTCCACGGTGCCGAGCTTGCGCTGGCTGATCGCCAGCGAGCGGATGACGTCGTCGGTGATCACCCCGCCCGCGTTGCGCAGCACGTGCACGTCGCCGGGCGAGAGCCCGAGCAGCGCATAGGCATCGATCCTGGCATCCATGCAGGTCACGATCGTGGTACGCAGGCTCGGTTGGCCGGGAGTGGACCCGGCCGCGCCGGCGGCCTGGTCGTGGCGGCGTAGTAGTTCGTCGATCACGGCGGCAGGCTAGCGAACCGCGACGGCCAGCTCGGCGGCCACCACCTCGGCGATCTCGTAGGTGTTCAGCGCCGCACCCTTGCGCAGGTTGTCGCCGCAGACGAACAGCTCCAGCGTGTTCGGGAAGTCCAGCGCCTGGCGGATCCGGCCGACCCAGGTTGGGTCGGAGCCGACGACCTCGGCCGGGGTCGGGAAGACGCCGCCCGCCGGGTCGTCGGCCAGCACGATCGACGGCTCGCCGGCCAGCACGTCGCGGGCGGCAGCCACCGACACCGGCGAGCCGAAGGTGGCGTGCACCGCCAGCGCGTGGGTGGTGATGACCGGGACCCGCACGCAGGTTGCCGACACCTTCAGCTCGGGAATGCCGAGGATCTTGCGCGACTCGTTGCGCACCTTCAGCTCCTCCGACGTCCAGCCGTCCTCCCGTAGCGACCCGGCCCACGGCACCACGTTCATGGCCAGCGGCGCCGGGAACGGCGAGTCCTGCGGCGAGAGCCCGGCCGCGGCGAGCGCCTCGGCGACGTCCCCGCCGCGGATACCCAGCTGCTTGCCGGCCACGGCGGCGAGCTCCGCGTGCAACCGGTCGGCGCCGGCCTGGCCCGAGCCGGACGCGGCCTGGTAGGAGGCCACCACCAGCGCGCGCAGCTCGAAGCTGCGGTGCAACGCCCCGAGCGCGGCCATCATCGACAGCGTCGTGCAGTTCGGGTTGGCGATGATCCCCTTGGGCCGCCGCGCGACCTCGGGCCTGTTGACCTCAGGCACGACGAGCGGAACGTCGGGGTCCATCCGGAACGCGCCGGAGTTGTCCACCACGACCGCCCCGTGTGCGGCGGCGACCGGCGCCCACTGCGCGCTGACCTCGTCCGGTACGTCGAACACCGCGACGTCCACGCCGTCGAACACCTCGGGCGCCAGCTCCAGCACGGTCAGCTGCTCGCCGCGCACCGGCAGCACCTTGCCGGCCGAACGGGCGGAGGCGATCAGCCGGATCTCCGACCACGGCGCAGACTCCCGGCCGTCCAGGATGTCGATCATCGTCGAGCCGACCGCGCCGGTGGCCCCGACGATCGCGAGCACCGGCCCGGCGGCGCTCATCGACCGGTCCCGGCGTACACCGCGGCGTCGTGCTCGCCACCCAGCTCGAACGCGTCGTGCAGCGCACGGACCGCGTCGTCGAGCTGCTCGACGCGACACAACACCGAGATCCGGATCTGCGACGTGTTCATGGTCTCGATGTTCACGCCCGCCTTGGCGAGCGCCTCGCAGAAGGTGGCAGTGACGCCAGGGTGGGTACGCATGCCGGCCCCGATCAGCGAGACCTTGCCGACCTCAGGGTCGTAGAGCACCTCGTCGAAGCCGACCTCGGTCTGCGCCTGCCGCAACGCGCCCACGGCGGTCGGGCCGTCGGAGCGCGGCAGCGTGAACGTGATGTCGGTGCGGCCGCCGTCGACCGAGATGTTCTGCAGCACCATGTCGATGCTGATCTCGGCGTCGGCCACCACCCGGAAGATCCGGGCCGCCATGCCGGGAAGGTCGGGCACGCCGGTGATGGTGACCTTGGCCTCCGACCGGTCATGCGCGACGCCGGTGATGATCGCCTGCTCCACGGGAAGATCCTCCATCGATCCGGTCACGAGCGTGCCGGGGTTGTCGTTGAACGAGCTGCGCACCCGCAGCGGGACGTCGTAGCGGCGGGCGTACTCCACGGCCCGCAGGTGCAGCACCTTCGCCCCACAGGTGGCCATCTCGAGCATCTCTTCGTAGGTGATCTGCCCCAGCGGCGTCGCGTTGCGCACGATGCGCGGGTCGGCGGAGTAGACGCCGTCGACGTCGGTGTAGATCTCGCACTCGTGCGCGCCCAACGCGGCGGCCAGCGCGACGGCGGTGGTGTCCGAGCCGCCGCGACCGAGCGTGGTCACGTCGCGGCTGTCCTGGCTCACGCCCTGGAACCCGGCGACCAGCACCACGGCTCCCTCGTCCAGCGCGCTGCGCAACCGGGCCGGGTTGACCTGCAGGATCCTGGCGTTGCCATGCTTCGACGTGGTGATCATCCCGGCCTGCGAGCCGGTGAACGAGCGAGCGTGCGCGCCCAGGGAGTGGATCGCCATCGCCATCAGCGCGTTGGAGATGCGCTCGCCCGCGGTGAGCAGCATGTCCAGCTCGCGCGGAGGCGGGACCTCGCACACCTGCTCGGCGAGGTCGGTCAGCTCGTCGGTGGTGTCGCCCATCGCGGACGCCACGACGACGACGTCGTCACCGCGAGCATGGGTAGCCACGATGTGTTCGGCGACCCGCTTGATCCGGTCCGCGTTCTCCAGCGATGAACCGCCGTACTTCTGTACGACGAGCGCCACTCCGACCTCCTCGAACCCCGGCTCTGGCGCCGGGCTGGCCGGACGCCAACCCTACCTGCGCGGCGGCCGCGCACTAACCTGATTGGCCAGCACGGTGGGGAAAGGGGTGGTCCGGTGACGGCAACCGAGCCGCGTCCGCCCGACACCTCCGCATCGCTGGAGCACCCGGACGAGCCGGCGCAGCCGCGTCGCTGGCTATCCACAGTGGATCGTCAGGCCGTCGTGACGCGACTCGCGCCCGCGGCGGTGTTCCTGTCGGTTCGCGCGGTCGGCGTCGCGGTGCTCGCGCTCATGGTCGGCGGGGACACCACCCGGCTGGCCGGCGAGCTGCGGTCGTGGGACGGCGAGTGGATGCTCGGCCTGGCCGGCGGCGGCTACGAGGCTGTCCCCGGCGGGCTGGTCGACGCCTTCGGCGACCGGAGTGCCGAGACGCCGCTGGCCTTCTTCCCCGGCTACCCGGCGGCGGTCAGCGCCGTCCGGTTCGTCACCGGCCTGGACCTGTTCGGCGCAGGGCTGCTCGTCTCGCTGATCGCCGGCGTCTTCGCGGCGTACGGGCTGGCCCGCCTCGGCGAGCTGGTGCCGGGTGGCTCGCGGCGGGTCGGCCTGCTGCTCGTCGGGCTGTGGGCCGCCGCGCCGATGAGCATCGTGCTGTCGATGACGTACTCGGAGGGCATGTTCTGCGCGTTCGCGGTGTGGGCCCTGGTACGGGTGCTGCAGCGGGAGTGGC
>JACDBJ010000160.1 GCA_013695005.1 Pseudonocardiales bacterium | reverse complement strand
GTCAGGTCATGGCGATCAAGCACAAACAAGATCTACCGCATCCGCCAACCGAGATCCACGGGACACGCCCTAGCGGGGCAGGTCGGCCAGCATGCCTTCGCAGCTTCGGACGACCACTCGCGCCGCGTCGGCCACGTTGCGGCCCGAGAGCGGGCTCTCCGCCCTGCGCTGCCAGCGGCTCAGCGCCTCGAGTGCGGCCGAGCGCACCTGGGCCGGGTCGGTCTCCCCGGACATCCCGAGCCGGGCGGCCGGTGCGCCGCCGTCACCGCCGAGCAGCCGTTCGGCCTCGTCCTGGACGTCCTTGGGCAGCTTGACGTGCTGGGTACGGAGGTCGGTGAGCAGCCGCAGCTCGGCGAACTCGTGAGCGCCGGCGAGCACCCGCTCCACCTCCATCGCCAGCTGGCTGGCGGCCGGCCGAGGCTCGCGGCGCAGCACCAGCTCCACGGCGAGCAACGCCGACCGCGCCTTGAGCAGGTCGCGGCGCTCGGTGAACTGGGCCGCGAGCAGCTTGCGAAGCTCGTCCAGGCCGCTGCGTTCGACGAGCTGCTGCGCCAGCACCGCAGGATCGGAGGTGCCCTCCTGCAGCAGGTGCATCGACAGCCGCACCCCGAACAACCCGAAGCGGTCCAGCAGGCGCAGCCGGGTCTCGGTCGGCGGGTCCACCGGCTGGTCCGGCCGGACGAACCGGTCGGCGGTGAGCAGCATCCCCTCGAGCTCGGCCTTGGGCAGCGCGTTCAACGTGGTCAGGGCCTTGTACTCGTCCTGCCGCAGGGTGCGCCCGGTGTGGGCGAGCAGCCCGGCGACCGCAATCACGGTCTGCGCCAGCCCGCGGAGCTTCTCGTCGCGGCGGTAGCGGTCCGCGATGCGTCCGGCCGAGGTGAGGGCGTCCAGCCGGCCGACGCCGATCTCGTCCGCTCGCGACAGCACCGCGATCGTGTTCACCGGGGCCGCCTTGGCCACCCCCTGGTCGTGGAACGACTCGAGGAACCGCACGTCGGTGCCGTGCAGGTGGCGCATCAGGTAAAGCACCGCGTCGGCGGCGGTCGGTGACTCCTCCGGGGTGAGGAACATGGCCGTGCGCTCGGAGGTCTCCAACGACAGCGAACCGATACCGGGCGTGTCGATCAGCGTGGTGGCGCGCAGGCTGGTCGACGGCCAGCTGACCACCAGCCGATCCACCGCCTCGACCGGCGTGCCCTCCAGATCGATCTGCAGAGCGCCCTGCCCCTCACGGTGGATCCGCAGCTGCCGGGGCGCGCCCTGCGTCGGAAAGAGCGTCACGCCGGGGCGGTGCCCGTTGGAGTACCAGGTGACGAGCCGGGTGCACTCGCCTGCGTCGGTCGGGGCGATCTCCTCGCCGACCAGCGCGTTGAGCAACGTCGACTTGCCCGCCTTCACCTTCCCGGCGATCGCCAGCCGCAGCGGCTCGTCGAACCGGGTCACGTGGTGCTGCAGCCAGCGGGAGGCCTCCGGGCTGTCCCGGTAGACCTCGATCGCACGCCGGAGCACGCCGCGCACGGCGACCCCGAGGCTGGGCGCAGTCACACCCCGACTCCGACCCGTTGGGCGGGGGCCAGCGCCCGAGCCTTCTGCGCCAGCCCGGCCACCCGCTCCAGCTCGGCCTTGAGGTTCTGGATCGAGGCGTTGCGCTCTGCTTCGCTTTCCTTGAGCGCGGCCTGGGCCGACTGCACGGCGCCGTTGATCGAGGTCTGCATCTCCTCCGCGATCGTCGTGAAGTGATCACGCAGGGTGCGCTGCATCAGCCGCAACATGTCGCGCGAGTCCTTGCCGACCTGGAACTGGACGTCGTCGATGTGCTTGCGCACGGCCACCTTGGTCTCGGACTGCCGGCGTTGCAGCAGTCGCTTCTTCTCGTCCTTGAGGCTCTTGCGGCCCATGAGCACGCCGGCCCCGATGGACAGCGGGTTGATCAACGCCATGCCGGCGAGGCTGGTCAGCATGCCGAACATCAACGCGCCCATGTACCCACCGCGCAGGCTCGCCATGCCCTTGGCGCCGAACCCGAACGCCTCGGCCTCCGGCTGGGCCAGGCCGGCAACCTTGGGTGCCATCGAGTTGGTCGCTCCCGCCTGGATCTCCGGCAGCGCGACCTCCCCAGCCATGGCGAAGTGCTCCGCGACCTGCTCGGACAGGTAGCGGGTGCGCTGGGTCGCCCACACGAAGTTGGCCGACGCGGCTCCCGCCACCTGTTGGTGCACCCAGCCGGCGAGCTCGTCCCAGACCTCGGCCGGGTCCGCCTCGTCAATCATGGCCTCGGACTCGCGGCTGATCTGGCGCAACCGGTCGCGCAGGTCGTAGTCGATGTCGGACTGCAGGTCGGCGACCCCGTCGTTCAAGGTGATCTGCCAGCGGGACGCTCGGCTCTTGAGCTCCTGCGCCGCGGCCTTGGCCTTCTCCAGCCGAGCGATCAACGCCCCGGTCTGCTCGGGGTCGGTTCTCGCGCTGAGCTGGGCCTGCATGGTGGTGGTGACCTGCTGGCAGACCGACAGCGCGTCCTGGCTGGCCGAGCGCCGGTCCAGCTCGTCGGCCTGCGCGAGCACCTTGTCCCGCAGGAAGACGATCAGGTCCGGGAAGCCGGACTCGTTGTTGAGCTCCTTGTCCTGCGTACGCAACGCGTGCAGCCGCAGCATCGAGGACACCGGGAGCATGTCGGCGTAGACGCTGACGTTGGCGAGGTGGCCACGGTCGAGCTCGACGATGCGGCGCCACTGCGGGTACAGGTCGGTCTTGGTGATCACACACGCGACGTTCGGGCACAGCTGCATGGCTGCGTGAAGGAAGTCCATCTCCGGCTTGGTGTACTCCTGCGAGGCGTCGGACACCAGCAGAACGGAGTCGGCCCCGGTCAGCGCGGCCATCGTCGCGGCGCCGTGTGCCGAGCCCAGCCCGCCGACGCCGGGGGTGTCGACGAGTACGAGGCCGCTCTTGAGCAGGTCCCGCGGGATACCGACCTCGGCGTAGGTCAGCCGCTGTGTGTTGCCCGGATTTCCGGCTTCGGAGACGTAGCGGGCCAGCTCTCCGATGGGGACGTCGATGCGCTCGGACTGCTGCAGCTCACCGCTGCCCGAGTCGGTCTCCCGGACGAGGGTGACCTTTGCTTGCTCCGCGTACCGCACGAGGGTGGGGACGGCCGTCGCGATGTCGTCGTCGACCGGGCAGATCGGGGCGCTCACCAGCGCATTGACCAGCTGGCTCTTGCCCTGCTTGAACTCGCCGACGACCAGGACCCGAACGTTCGGGTCGACCAGCCGTTTCCGCGTCTGCTGTAGTCGGGACCCGAGGTCTGGACGCTTGTAGGCGGTCGTCGCCTTGATCGCCAGGTCGACCAGCTCGATGGCTGCCGGCACCGCCACGGCGAGTCCTCCTCTCGGGTTTCGTCCATTCTGCGCCCACCCGACATGGCCGCGGCAACAGGGAGACGCCCACATACGACAGGGGCCGGCTCCGCAACCACCGTCGCAGCGGTGGTGCGAAGCCGGCCTCGTCAGGTCCTGCTCAGACTAGCCAGAACGTGCCGTTCCCGATCAGCCGATGTCGTCGAACTGCTTAGGCGGCTCGGGCTCGTCGACGTCCTGCTTGACGTCGACGGTGACCGGAGAGTCGTCGACACCGTCGCTGTCGGCCCCGCCAGTTGCGGCCCCACCAGCGCCAGCGCTACCAGCGCCGGCGCCACCATCTCCACCGGCTCCACCAGCGGCGTTGCCGCCACCGGTACCGGTGATGTCGACATCGACATCGGACTGGTTCACGTCGGTGCTGTCGCTGACAGCGTTGACGGTGCCGTCACCGGAACCGAAGTCGTTTCCGCTGCCGGTGGTCTCGGCGGTGCCGCCGGGGCCGGTGTTGACGGCGGAACCGTCGGACGCGGTGACGTCGCCGGTCTGGGTGGTCGTGCCCTCGTTGCCGATGGCCGTGTTGTCACCGAAGGTGACGTCTCCACCGCCGGCAGCCAGCACCGAGTCGTCGATCGTGCCGGTGTTGGCGATCCCGCCGGCACCCGCAACGGCCTGGTTGATGTTGACGTCGCCGTCGTTGTTGAAGATCTGGTTAACCTCGGTCGAGTAGTCGTTCACGATGTTCTGCTGGTAGTTGTTCACGACCGTCTCGTACACAGCTGCCGGCGAGCCCGGCGGTACCGGCGGAGGGGCCGGCAGGTGCACGACCTGGTCGCCACCGAGGTTGTAGGTGTCGGCCGTGTAGTTCACGTTCGCCACGTACTCGTTCAAGCACTCGTAGATCTCCGGGTAGTCCAGACCGGTCTGGTCGTGGAACTCCTCGGGGGTGGTGTCACCCTGAAGCAGCGCCTGGAGCTGGTCGGCCCACTCGGAGATCAGGGCCTGAATGCTGGCGGTGTTTGTCATCTGACTCATCTCCTGTTGGTCATTCGGTTCTCGTTGTCTGCCACCGGCTCTGCCCCGGTGCTGACAACGACGCTAAAGCTGACCGGACCGAGTGCCATCGGGGATCGGTCATAGTTCCGGAACCGCCGATTGGGGGGCCCTTACTTCCTCGCCCGGGGGGTTTAGGGGCTGCCGCGCGTCTGATCCCGTAAAGCTGTCGTGTGCAGGCTGGATACTGCCACGCGAGCGTCGAAACGGGGAGACCCTTCTGGCGTCCGATCTGAGTACACGAAATGGCCGGCGCGGGCACATGTTGTGCCGCGCCGGCCATCGTGTGGACGGGCTGGGTCAGCCGTCGAGGCCGGCGTCCAGCTGGCCGTCGCCGGCGTCAAAGGCCGGGTCCTCGTGCAGATCGCCGGCCCAACTCCCGTCGTCGTCGGAGTCGGCGGTTTCCGTCCCGGGCTGGGCGAGCTCGTGGAAACCGCTGACGTCGTCCGGGAGCTCACCCGGGTCGACCGCGTCTGTGGGGTCGCTTGGGTCGTCTGGGTCGTCGGTCGTGGTGGGCTCACCGAAGGTCGGATCGGCGTCGGCGTAGGAGGGGATGACGGACACGAGCTCGGGTCCGGCCTCCACTGCAGTTCCCACGTCGGGGCCAGAGCCGGCGGCCAGGCCGGTGTCGACGAGGCGGCCGTCCAGGCCGTCCAAGCCGTCGAGGCCGTCCAGGCCGGGATCGATCTCGGCACCGGCACCTGCCGGCTCGTCGTTCGTGCGGAAGGCATAGGCGTAAGGGCTCTCGCCGTCGAGCTGCGGCGGGGAGCCGCCACCGAAGTCGGAGTACGCCACCGTGGTGTTGTCGCTGACCAGGCGCAACGCATCGTCGAGGTCCGCCGGCGCCAGGTCGGTGAAGTGCTCGGCGAGCGTGCCCGACGGGTCCAGGTCGTACTGGCTCGCCAGCTCGGGGTCGTTCGGCATCTCGACGTGGAAGAAGCTGTGTAGCCGTTCCACGAGCGAAGCGGGTTCCGCCGATAGCTCGCTCACCGCGCTCACCCCCTTCTACTGTCGTCCACGCATGCCGGATGGTCCGGCGCTTGCCCGCACGCTACGACTCGACGGGCCGCACCAGCATCGGGGAAGGGCCAGGGTTCGCAGCGCCGGGCGTTACGGGATTGCCCCAGTGGCGCGTTAGGGGATTAGGGGATCGCACCTCCGCACATGTTGGGGACGCCCGTGAGTGCCTCTGCGGAATACGCCCGAACCGGGGATTGCTCCCCTGCATGCTGCTTGGGGCTGTCAGCGCTAACGGTAGACGTGAATACTCCGACAGGCAGCAGGGACGAGTCGTCCCGTGTACCAGCAGGATTAGGGGTAAGGCGATGAGTTACCAGCTCGGGATCGACCTCGGCACGACCTACACAGCGGCCGCAGTGTGTCGGTCGTCGGACCGTGGACAACTGGACCCTGAGGTCGTCACTCTCGGCACGCGCAGCGCGACGGTGGCGTCGGTGCTCTACCTCGGTGCCGACGGCTCAGTGCTGGTCGGCGAAGCCGCCGAACGCCGCGCCCTCACCGACCCCGACCGCGTCGTACGCGAGTTCAAACGCCGCATCGGCGACGACACCCCCATCATCATCGGCGACACCCCCCACCAAGCCCACGACCTCGCCGCCCGCATGATCTCCTGGGTCGTCGAACGCGTCGCCGAACGCGAAGGCGGCCCCGCCACCCGCATCGCCATCACCCACCCCGCCTCCTGGGGCACCCACCGCAAAGAACTGCTCGCCGGCGCCCTACGCGCCACCGGACTCTCGGTCACCTTCCTGGCCGAACCCCAAGCCGCCGCCGTGTCCTACGCCAGCGCCGAACGCGTCGAATCCGGCTCCACCATCGCCGTCTACGACCTCGGCGGCGGCACCTTCGACGCCGCCGTCGTCCGCAAAAACGG
>JACDBJ010000159.1 GCA_013695005.1 Pseudonocardiales bacterium | reverse complement strand
ACGGCGGCGGCTACTACGACCGGACGCTGCCGTTGATCGACGACCGCACTGTGCAGCGGGTCGGGGTGGTGCGCGACGATGAGCTCGTCGAGGAACTTCCAGTGGGCCCGCGCGACGTGCCGGTCTCTGCTGCTCTGACCCCGAACCAAGGTAGACTGGCACTCCCGAGCTGAGAGTGCCAGCCACGGGTGACCGCTCCGGAGGACCGCAGTGCCGACGTATGAGTACGCATGTACCGCCTGCGACCATCGGTTCGAGGCGGTGCAGTCCTTCAGCGATCCGAACCTCACCGGGTGCCCCGTCTGCGAGGGCAAGGTCCGCAAGCTGTTCTCCTCGGTGGGCATCGTCTTCCGCGGTCCTGGCTTCTACCGCACCGACAGCCGCGCCGGCGCCGCGGCCGGCGACGAGGCCAAGGAGCGGGCGTCGAAGAACGGCGAGAAGAGCGACAAGAGCAGCGACAAGGGCGGCGAGAAGAGCGGGAGCAAGTCCGGCGGGGACGCGGGCTCGTCCGGCTCCACCTCGTCTGGGTCGGGCTCGGGCTCCGGTTCCGAGGGCTCCAAGTCGAAGGGCAGTGCGCCCGCCGCGGCTTCCTGAGCCGTCCACACCCTCCCTAGTTGTCCACAGCCGTGCGCACGTCGCGCCTGCTGGTGGCCGAGGTCTCCTAGCGTCGGAGTGTGATCGACGACCAACGGCGGGTGCGCCGGCCGCGCAGCCTAGGTCCGCGGCTGGTCGAGCGGGTCGGCGCTGTGCTGCGCGGTACGAGCTGGCGGCGGGTCGTGCTGCTGCGACGGGTCGCGGCCGCTCTGCTTGTCGTGATGGCGCTGCTCCTCGCGCTGCGGCCGAGCCTTGCCGTCGAGCCCCGCGAGCAGCCGGTGCTGGTGGCCGGCCGCGACCTACCGCCGGGTGTGACCTTGCGACGTGAGGACGTCGTGGTGCGGCGCTGGCCCGCCGAGCTGGTTCCGGTGTCGGCCCTGCACGACCCGGGTCAGGTGGAGGGCCGGTTGCTGGCGGGCGCCGCCCGAGCCGGCGAGCCGTTGACCGACCTGCGGTTGGCCGGCCAGGAGCTGGCTCGGCTCGCGGCCGGTTCGGCTGACACGGCGAGCGTGCCGATCCGGTTGGCCGACGCCGACGTCGCGTCGCTGCTGCGGCCGGGGATGACCGTGGACGTGGTCGCCGCCGGTGAACAGCCAGACTCGACGGTGGTGCTCGCCGCCGGCGCCGTGGTGCTGACCGTGCTGGCCGCCGAGGACGGGCCGGCGCATCGTGGTCGGCTGGTGCTCGTCGCGCTGCCGCGCTCGGCGGCGAGTCGGGTCGCCAGTGCGGCTCTGGCCCAGCCGGTCACCGTTACGCTCCGCTAGTGATCAAGGGCTTCAAGGACTTCCTGCTGCGCGGGAACGTGATCGACCTGGCCGTCGCGGTGGTCATCGGTGCAGCGTTCGCGACGATCGTGTCGGCGTTCACCGACAAGATCATCCAACCGTTGATCAACGCCATTACGCCGGCCGACAACCCGGGCCTCGGCTTCACCATCGTCGCCGGCAAGGAGACCACCTACGTCGACATCGCCGCCCTGATCGCCGCGGCGCTCAACTTCGTGATCGTGGCGGCGGTGGTCTACTTCGTCATCGTCGTGCCGCTGAACCGGCTGGAGCAGCGCAGGGCGCGCAAGCAGGAGCCCGCGGACCCGGCAGAACCGACGGACGTCGCGCTGCTCGCCGAGATCCGAGACCTGCTACGCGACCAGCAGCCCCGCTGACGCGTCACTCGTTGGCGGCAGCGTCAGGCCGGGTCGTGGTGCGGCGGCCGGTTCTCGCGCAACCACTGCTCGGAGCGCTCATCCGCAGTCGACTCGGCGGGCTCGTCGACGTCGTCGCGAGTGCTCGACGGCAGCACGTCGCCGAACACCTCGGCCAGCCGCCGCGCCTGCTCCGGATCGTCCTGCACGCTCGCCATCCTCCTCCAAGATCGGCAGGGGCGGCGAGGGACGGCCGCTAGTCGAGGCCGGAGAGCTCCTCGATCACGTGCGCCACCAGCGGTGTCAGCGTGGCCATGCCGTCGCGGATGGCAGCCCGCGAGGACGCCAGGTTCACCACCAGCGTGCTGCCGGACACGCCGACCAGCCCTCTGGACAGCCCGGCATCCACCGCACCGGCTGCGAGGCCGGAGGCGCGGATGGCCTCGGCGATCCCCGGAATCGGGCGGTCCAGCACGCTCGCGGTGGCGTCGCTGACCACGTCGCGCGGGGAGACGCCGGTGCCACCGATGGTCACCACGACGTCCACCCCGCCGATCACGGCGGTGTTCAGCGCGTTGCGGATGGCCACCGCCTCACCGGGGACGACGACGACGCCGTCGACGACGAAGCGGGCTTCCTCGAGCAGCTCGGTCACCAACGGTCCGCTTCCGTCGCTGGGCTCGCCCTGGTTCAGCCGATCATCGACCACGACGACCAACGCTCGGCCGATCTGTGGTGGCGCCATCTCCATGCGTTGCACCGTAGCGGGGCACCGAAGGGTGCCAGCCGGAGCCTCGTCATGGCGGCCGATGGCCGATACGTCATCCGACGCCGCTCAACTGGTGCGACGACGGGGCCAGCGGAAGGACCACCTCGAAGCGGCAGCCCGGCCCGTGGTTGGCGGCGTTGATGGTGCCGCGGTGCGCCTCGATGAGCCCGCGCGCGATGGCCAGCCCGAGCCCCCCGCCGGACTCGCCCGCCGGTGTGCGAGCCGCGCTGCCGCGGAAGGCCACGTCGAACACCCGGTCAAGGTCGGGTTCGGGGATGCCGCCGCAGCCGTCGTCCACCCGCAGGTAAGCGGTGTCGCCCCGCACCCCGGCGGCGACCATCACCGAGCCGTCCGGCGGCGTGTGCCGGATCGCGTTGGACAGCAGGTTGCGCACCACCCGGGCCAGCTCGGGGTCGCTGCCGAACACGACCGGCCACTGGTCGTGGTCGTCCGCATGCAGCCTTACGCCCTTACGGGACGCCGCGACGACCTCGGCGGCCACCGCCTCGGAGACCACCTCCCGCAGTGGAACGGCCGACAACGTCAGCTGCAACGCGCCCGAGGTGATCCGGGAGAGCTGGAAGAGGTCGTCCACCATCGCGCTGAGCCGCTCGGTCTCGCGGCGGATCCGAGCGACGTAGTCGGTGACCTCCTCCGGCTTGGAGACCACCCCGTCGTTGAGCGCCTCGGTCATCGCCTGGATACCCGCGAGCGGCGTGCGCAGGTCGTGGCTGATCCACGCCACCAGCTCCCGGCGGGACGCCTCCGCGGCTCGCTCCCGCGCGTTCGCCTCGCGCTGCCACATTACGTCGCGGGCGATGCTCCGGCCGAGCAGCAGGCCGGCGGGTACCGACACGGCGGCCACGATCGCGCACACGGCGAGCGTCGTGAGCAACTGCGGGCTGTACATGAACCCGCTGACGATCAGTACGCCCACCAGCGACGCGACCACCGGGATGAGCACGAGCACGGTCACCGCGACGGTGATGGACCGCCGCCGCATCCGGCGCAGCAGCAGCCCGCCCAAGATCGCGACCGGCAACGAGCCGGCCAACGCCAGCGGCGCGACATGCAGCAGCTCGATCAGCACGGCGTCACGCCCCGGTTGCGGTCGCCTGGTCGTAGCGGTAGCCGACGCCCCACACGGTCGAGATCCGCTGCGGCTGGGTCGGGTCGACCTCCACCTTCTCCCGCAGCCTCCGGACGTGCACGGTCACCGTCGACTGGTCGCCGAAGTCCCACCCCCACACCTGCTCCAACAGCCCGGCGCGGGTGAACGCCTGACCGGGGTGGCGCATGAGGAACGCCAGCAGGTCGAACTCGCGACTGGTGAGCGCCAGCGGCGCGCCGTCCAACGACGCGCGCCGGGCCGAGACGTCGACCTCGAGCCCGCCGTCCACCACTGCCGGCGTCGGCGCGCTCGGCCGCTGCACGTCCTTGGACCGCCGCAGCACCGACCCCACCCGCAGCACCAGCTCGCGGGGGCTGAACGGCTTGGTGACGTAGTCGTCCGCGCCGAGCTCAAGGCCGGCGACGCGGTCCTCCTCCTCGCCGAGCGCGGTCAGCATCACGATCGCCACCCTGGCGTCCTTCCCGGCCCGAAGCTGGCGGCAGACCTCAAGTCCGGACAGCCCCGGGAGCGTCAGGTCGAGCACGACGAGGTCCGGTGTGGCCGCCTGGACCGCCTGCAGCGCGGTGAGACCGTCGCCGGCCATCCCGACCCGGTAGCCGGCGCGCTCAAGGTAGCGCCCGACCACCTCGCGCACCGTGAGGTCGTCGTCGACCACCAGCACGCTGGCCTGCTCGTTCATGATCCGAGCCTAGCAACCTGCGTGGTGCAGACCCTTACCGAAGCTGACGTCCGCGCCGCTCAGCGCGGCACCGTCACGACCTCGCTCGCCAGCGCCACCTGCACCTGCCGGTCGCCGACGGTGAGGGCGACGGTGTCGCCGGGCGCGTGCTCGCGGACTGCCGCGACCAGCTCGTCGGCGTCGGTGATGCGCCGGTTGTCGAGCTTGGTGATCACGTCGCCGACCTTCAGGCCCGCCCGCTCGGCCGCCCCGCCCGGGGTGAGCTCGCTGATCTGCGCGCCACCGTCGTTGGCGGCGTCGGCGATCGTGACGCCGAGCACCGGGCGGGTCGCCTGGCCGGTCTTCTGCAGCTCCTCGGCGATCCGCTTGGCCTGGTTGACCGGGATCGCGAAGCCAACGCCGACCGAGCCGCCCTGGCTGCTGACCGTGGCGATCGCGGTGTTGATGCCGACCAGCCGGCCCTGCCGGTCGACCAGCGGCCCGCCGGAGTTGCCGGGGTTGATCGCGGCGTCGGTCTGGATGGCGTTGATCACCGTCTCGCGGTCCGCGGACTGCCCGAGCGACACGGCCCGGTCCAGCGCGCTGACGATGCCGCTCGTGACGCTGCCGCCCAGCCCGAGCGGCGAGCCGACCGCGACGACGTCCTGGCCTACCCGCAACGACTCCGAGTTGCCCAGGTCGATCGGGCGGAGGCCGGCGATGCCCTGGGCCTTGACCACCGCGACGTCCGATGTCGGGTCGCGGCCGACGATCTGTGCCGGCGCGGTGCGCCCGTCCTGAAACACGGCCGTGACGCTCCCGCCCGCGGCCGCGGCGGACTCGACCACATGGTTGTTGGTCAGGATCAGACCGTCGCCGCTCAGCACCATCCCCGACCCCGCGCCGCTGCGTCCGCCGCCCTGGATCTTGAGCTGCACCACGCTCGGGAGCACCGTTTGGGCGACCTGCGCCACGGAGCCGGCCGGCGCGGCGACCGCGTCGGCGTCGGGCAGCGGGCTGTCGAGCACACTGCTCCCGGTGCTCG
The DNA here is from genome assembly GCA_013695005.1 of Pseudonocardiales bacterium. Taxonomy (GTDB): domain Bacteria; phylum Actinomycetota; class Actinomycetes; order Mycobacteriales; family Pseudonocardiaceae; genus Pseudonocardia. The sequence continues at coordinate 280 of JACDBJ010000159.1, read as the reverse complement.
TGCTTGGTTGCGCGAGCCGGTAGCCGACCACCCCGCCGACCCCGCCGCCGACGAGCGCGGCCACCACGGTGAGCACCGCTGCCAAGATCGCGATACGTCGACGCCCTAGCCGGCCGTCGGACTTGTCGGTGGCGGACTGAGCTGGCGTCCCGGGTGGCGGTGCGCCGCCGTAGCGCGGGCCACCCTGCTGCGGGTACGGCGGGATCGGCGCCGTGGGCACGCCACCCGGAGCCGGTGTCGCTCGTGGTCCTGCTGCCGGAGCCGGCGCCTTGGCCGGGAG
>JACDBJ010000135.1 GCA_013695005.1 Pseudonocardiales bacterium | reverse complement strand
CGATCAGGGTCCGCTTGCGCTCGCCCTCCGACAGCGTGCCGAACCGCCGGTCGGCCAGCTCACGCACGCCCAGCGCGGCCATCATCTGCTCGGCGCGCGCGATGTCGGTGCCGTCGTAGGTCTCCCGCCAGCGGCCGAGCACGCTGTAGCCGGCGCTGACCACGACGTCGCTCACCCGCTCCTGCCCCGGCACCCGCCCGGCCAACGCGGCCGAGCACAGCCCGATGCGCGTCCGCAGCTCGAACACGTTGACCCGGCCGAGCCGCTCGCCCAGCACGTCGACGGTGCCGGTGGACGGGTGCAGCTCGGCGGCGGCCAGCCGCAGCAGGGTGGTCTTGCCGGCGCCGTTGGGCCCGAGCACGACCCAGCGCTCGTCGAGCTCGACTGCCCAGTCCAGCTCGGCGAGCAGCATGGCGGTGCCGCGGCGCACGCCGGCCGAGCGCATCCGGACGACGTCATCGGCCGAGCCGATCGGGGCGGACGAAGTCGTGGCGTCCGGGGTCACCCGCCTATCCTGACTGACGATGTCGGTCTTCCCGCTCGGTGCCTCCGTGCAGCGCGACGGGGTGCGGTTTGCGGTGGCGTCCTCGGTGGCCGAGGCGGTGCACGTCTGCCTTGTCGATGAGGATTCCCGAGGCGGCCTGACCGAGCGGCGCGTCGAGCTCACCGAGCACACGTTCGGCGTGTGGCACGGCGTCGTGCCCGACGTTGCCCCGGGGCAGCGCTACGGCTACCGGGTGCACGGCCCGTACCGCCCGCGCCGCGGGCTGCGGTGCAACCCGGCAAAGCTGCTCGTCGACCCGTACGCGCTGCGGATCACCGGCGCGCTGAGCGACGCCGCCGCGGCGCGCGGATATCGCGACGACCCGTTCACCGGCCCGCGGGACGACGCCGACTCCCTCGGCGCGGTGCCGCTGTCGGTGGTGACCGCCCCTGGCGGCCCGGACACCGGTACCCGGCCAGACGTGCCGTGGTCGGAGACCGTGATCTACGAGCTGCACGTCCGCGGCTTCACCCGGCTGCATCCCGACGTGCCGCCTGAGCTGCGCGGGAGCTACCTCGGGCTCGCGCACCCAGCGGTGATCGAGCACCTGCAGCGGCTCGGCGTCACCGCCGTGGAGCTGCTGCCGGTGCATGCCATCGGCGACGAGCCGCCGCTGCTTCGGCGTGGTGCCCGCAACTACTGGGGGTATTCGACGCTCGGCTTCCTCGCCCCGCACGCCGGGTACGCGAGCGTACCCGGACAGGAGGTGGCCGAGTTCCGCACGATGGTCGGCGCGCTGCACGCCGCGGGGATCGAGGTCATCCTCGACGTCGTCTACAACCACACGAGCGAGGGTCGGGCTGACGGCCCGACGGTGTCGATGCGCGGGTTGGACGCGCCGCAGTACTACCTGCACGACGCCCACGGCCAGCTGATCGACCTGACCGGCTGCGGCAACACGCTCGACCCCGGCTCGCCGACGGTCGTGCGGCTGGTGTGCGACTCGCTGCGGTACTGGGCCGGCGAGATGGGCGTGGACGGCTTCCGCTTCGACCTGGCCAGCGCGTTGGGCCGCCCCCGCGGCGGTCCGTTCGACCCGCGGGCGCCGCTACTGACGGCGATCGCCACCGACCCGTTGCTGTGCCGGCGCAAGCTGATCGCCGAGCCGTGGGACGCCACCGGCGACGGGTACCGGGTCGGCGGGTTCGAGGCGCAGTGGTCGGAGTGGAACGGCCGCTACCGCGACGCGGTGCGCGACTTCTGGCGCGGCGCAGCGGGTGTCGGCGACCTCGCCTCGCGGCTTACGGGCTCGTCGGACGTCTACGCGCCGTCGGGCCGCCGCCCCTGGGCATCGATCAACTTCGTCACGGCGCACGACGGCTTCACGTTGCGCGACCTGGTGTCCTACCAGCGCAAACACAACGAGGCGAACGAGGAGCGCAACGCCGACGGAACCGACGACAACCGCTCGCAGAACTTCGGCGTGGAGGGCGAGTCGGTCGACCCGCAGATCCGAGCTTGGCGGCTGGGGCAGGCGCGGACGCTGCTGGCCACGCTGTTGCTGTCCACCGGAACGCCGATGCTCACGGCAGGCGACGAGCTGTGGCGGACGCAGGGCGGCAACAACAACCCGTACTGCCTCGACGACGAGACCTCGTGGCTGGACTGGACGCCCACCGAGGACGCGCAGGCGCTGACGGCGTTCACCTCGCGGCTCACCGAGCTGCGGCGGGCCCACCCGACGCTGCACCCGGATACGTTCTTCACCGACGCCCAGGTCCGTTGGTGGCATCCCGACGGTCGGGACATGACCGGGGCGGACTGGGACGCGCGGGGGCTCGCCACGATCGGCACGCTGATCGACGGCGAGTGGCTGATCGTGCTGCACGCGGGCGATGTCGAGGCGCCGTACACGCTTCCCACGTCCAGCGACTTCTGCCCGGAGCTGGACAGCTCCGTGCCCGACGGCACCCCCGTCTCAGCTCGTCCGCTGCCCGCCGGCGCCATCGTTACCCTGCCGCCCCGCTCCGTCCACCTTCTCCGCGCCCTCCCCGGGTGACCCGCCGCGCCGTCCCCGGGTGACCCCGCTCCGCCGCCATGACCGCCGTCAGTGGACATCTGACGGCGGTCAGCGCGGCTGGTTCTCCATTCGCGGCGATCATGGGGAGTTGGCCGCGCCGGCAAGTGCCGCTTGAATCTGCGCCACGACCTGCTCGGGCCGGTTGGTCAGGTCGTCCCAGGTGAACCGCAGGACGGTCCAGCCGGCAAGGACCAGCGCGTTCTGCCGCCGCCGATCAGCGCGAAAGCGCTCGACGTCGGAATGCCAGGCCCAGCCGTCCACCTCGACCGCGATCCGCTCGTGGACGAACGCGAGGTCGAGGCGGTACCTGCCGGTCGGCAGCACGACCTCGACGTCGAGCTGCCAACCAAGCAGCCCTGCTTGGTGTAGCAGGGTCACCAGCCGCCGCTCCGCCTCCGACGCGGCCCGATCTGCGGCGGCGCCGAGCTGACCGGCCGCCGCTTTCCAGCCGCGGCGACCGATGTGGCGGCAGTAGCACCGGTAGAGCTCGCGCCAAGTCAGGTCGTTCTGAAAGACGCGATCAAGGACGCGACTGCCCTGCGACGCTCCGAGCGCGATGGCCGTCTCGATCGCGGTCAGTGCCAGACCGCCGTCGGCACGCCGCGGATCTGGACCCGGTCCGCCGCCGTGATCTCGCCGCAGACCACCGCCACTCCCGGCTGTGAGTGCCGGCGGCCCTGACGCCCGACGGCCAAGGTGATGACCTGCGGGCTCCTCGGAACGAGGCCCCACCAGAACCCGGCAGCGAGGCCGTTGAGGACGGCGTTCGGGCCGGCCCACAACCATGCGGCACGCACTCTTGCCGCGTCGGTCAGCGGGCGGTCGGCCGCGAGGTAGACCCGAGGATGCAGGCGGCGCCACCGCCCGGTGGCAAGCCTGACGTCGACCGCGTCCGGGCTGATCCCCGCGCTGATGGCTTGGGGCGGGAGATCACGCCGCCCTGCCGGCGCAGCAACTCCGGAACGGTCATGGGGTCCACGGTGGCCGCCGGATCGATGCTCCGGGCAGAGGTTCGGCGGCGCTGTGGAGAAACCCGGTGCATGTGGACACCCGATGATCGCCGCGAGTGGACATGTGGCCGGGCTGAGGACGGCTGGTTGTCCAGTCGCGGCGATCATGGGCGCCGGGCGTTGACACGAGTTCGGAAACGGCGTTTCATAACGGCGTGACGATCACACTGTCCAAGCATTCGCGAGTAACCGCCGGGGTCCTGCTGCTCGCGCTGGCGGCTGTCGAGTTCGGCGGGTACTACCTGACGTCGGTGGTACGCGGCGACGTCGCGCTCACCGAGCTCCAGGAGAACTTCGCCAGGGCCGGGCACGCCCACGCCGGAGTGCTGGTGACGCTCGGGCTTGTCGGCCTGATCCTGGCCGACGCGGCGCGGCTGCGCGGTGTCTGGGGCGTGCTCGGCCGCCACGGCATCCCCGCCGGCGCGCTGTTGATCTCGCTCGGGTTCTTCCTGTCCTCGACCGGCGAGGGCACGACCAGCCCGAACGGGCTCATCGTCCTGCTGTGGCTGGGCGCGGCGTCGCTCAGCGTCGGGCTGCTGACCCTTGGCGTAGCACTGATCGTCGGCCCGCGCGGCGAGCACGTCCCGCAACCGGGCTCAGCCGGCGAGGACGATCTTGCCGAGCTCCGCCGGTGAGGCCAGCAGGCCGTGTGTCGGAAGCACGCGGACCGTGTAGCCGAGCAGCCCAGCATGCGGCAGTGGCACGACCGCCTCGAAGCGCTCGCCTCCATCCGGACCGGCGTCCGACCCGCTGCCGACGTGCTTCATCGAAGCGCTGACGGTGTCGTCCAGCTCGTCGCCGTCGTCCACCCGGCCGACCACCGCCTCCACGCACACGTCGCCCGGGTCGAGCCCGGCGAGGTCAACGCCCGCTCGCAGCGTCATCGGCGCACCCACCACCGGCGTATCCGGCAACCCGGTGACGTCCACCCCTGTCACCCGCACCCGTGGCCACGCGGCGTTGAGCCGGCCGCGGTAGGCCGCCAGCTCGCGTGCCCCGGCGAAGTCGTCCGCCCGGATCCGAGCCGCCGCCCGCGCCGCCGGGGCGTACAGGTCCTGCACGTAGTCGCTGACCATGCGGCTCGCCTGCACCTGCGGCCGCAGTGTCGCCAGCGTGTGGCGCACCAGCTCCACCCACCGTGGCGGCACCCCGTCAACCCGGCCGTAGAACGCCGGCGCGACCTGGTTACCGAGCAGCTCGTAGAGCGCCGTGGCCTCCAGGTCGTCGCGCCGGGTCGGGTCGCTCACCCCGTCCGCGGTCGGGATGGCCAAGCCGTTGCGGCCGTCGTAGAGCTCGTCCCACCACCCGTCGCGGATGGACAGGTTCAAGCCGCCGTTGAGCGCCGCCTTCATGCCCGAGGTCCCGCACGCCTCCAGCGGCCGCAGCGGGTTGTTCAGCCACACGTCGCAGCCCCAGTACAGGTACCGGGCCATCGACATGTCGTAGTCGGGCAGGAACGCGATCCGGTGCCGCACCTCCGGGTCGTCGGCGAACCGGACGATCTCCTGGATCAGCGCCTTGCCGCCGTCGTCGGCGGGGTGTGACTTGCCCGCGATCACCAGCTGTACCGGGCGCTGCGGGTCCAGCAGCAGCGCGCGCAGCCGCTCGGGCTGGCGAAGCATGAGCGTCAGCCGCTTGTAGGTCGGCACCCGCCGCGCGAAGCCGACGGTCAGCACGTCGGGGTCGAACACCTGGGAGGTCCAGCCGAGCTCCGGAGCCGACGCTCCGCGCTGCAGCCACGACTCGCGCACCCGCCGGCGGACCTCGTCGACCAGCCGGGAGCGCAACGTGCCGCGCAGCTCCCACAGCAGTGCGTCGGACATCGCGTTCAGCTCGGCCGACTCACCGGTCGGGCCGGCGTCCAGCTCCGTCTCGCCAAGCAGCGCAGTGACCTCGCGGGCCTGCCAGGTGTGCCCGTGCACGCCGTTGGTCACCGACCCGATCGGCACCTGGTCGTTGTCGAAGCCCTGCCAGAGGCCGCCGAACATCTCCCGGGAGACCGCCCCGTGCAGCTTCGACACGCCGTTCGCGCGCTGGGCCAGCCGCAGGCCCATGTGGGCCATGTTGAACATCTCCGGGTCGTCCTCAGCGCCGAGCGCGAGCACTCGGTCCAGCGGAACGCCGGGGACGAGCGCGTCGGTGAAGTGGTGCTTGACCAGCTCGATCGGGAACCGGTCGATGCCGGCAGGCACCGGCGTGTGGGTGGTGAACACCGTGCCGGCCCGCACCGCCGCGACCGCCTCGTCAAAGCTCAGCCCGTCCGCCGCGCACAGCTCGCGAATGCGCTCCAGCCCGAGGTACCCGGCGTGGCCCTCGTTGGTGTGGAAGATCTCCGGCACCGGATGCCCGGTGACCTCGCAGAACGCCCGGACCGCGCGAACGCCGCCGATCCCGATCAGGATCTCCTGCTTGATCCGGTGATCCTGGTCGCCGCCGTAGAGCCGGTCGGTCACACCGCGCAGCTCGTCGTCCACACCGCCGTTCTCCTCGATGTCGGAGTCGAGCAGCAACAGCGGCACCCGTCCCACGCCCGCCTGCCACACCCGCGCGTGCAGCACCGCGCCGCCCGGCATGGCCACGTCGACCAGCACCGGCGAGCCGGCGGCGTCGGTGAGCAGCTGCAGCGGGAGCCCCTGCGGGTCCAACGCCGGGTAGTGCTCCTGCTGCCAGCCGTCAAGCGAGAACGTCTGGCGGAAGTAGCCGGAGCGGTAGAGCAGCCCGACGCCGATCACCGGCACACCGAGGTCCGAGGCCGCCTTGAGGTGGTCGCCGGCAAGGACGCCGAGTCCGCCGGAGTAGTTCGGCAGCACCTCGCTCACGCCGAACTCCATCGAGAAGTAGCCGATGGCCGACGGCAGGGTCGCATCCGACTCCTGGCGTCGCTGGTACCAGCGCGGGGCGTCGAGGTAGCTGTGCAGGTCGTCGGCGAGGGCTCGCACCTTGGCGACGAACTCGTCGTCCTCGGACAGCTCGTCGAGCCGGCGGCTGGAGACCTCACCCAGCAGCCGGACGGGGTCGCCGCCGGCCTGCTGCCATGCGGCCGGGTCCAGCGCCGCGAAGAGGTCCTGAGTGGGCGGGTGCCAGCTCCAGCGCAGGTTGGTGGCCAGCTGCTGCAGCGGCGTGAGCGGTTCGGGCAGTTGAGCCCTGACGGTGAATCGGCGGAGTGCTTTCACGGCGGGCAGCGTAGTTCACGCGGTCGGATCGGCGGCTGCCCCGAGGGGGCCGGTCACATCGCGGCCGCGGCCGGGGTGACAGAGCGCCCGGCGCGGCCCTGCTACGGCGCGGGCCGCCGGGTGCGTGTCGGTGCGTTGAGGGCCACACCCTGCTCGCTGTCGTGAGCGCTCGTCGGGAAGGGGATGTCGAGGAAACCCGCCGCCGCCCTGGATGGCACAGCCGGCACAGCGGGCGCAGCGGGCGCGGACGGCACGTCCGGCGCGGCAGGCGGAGCGGACGGGCGGACATCGGGCTTACGGAGCATGGTTCCGACCGCCAGACCCAACACGATGCTCACGCCTATCCATACGCCGAGCCCGGCGATGATCCACATCGCGTTGTCGCCGAAGAAGGCGACGATCTCTACGGAGTAGACGATCGCAAGGCAACCCAGTGCCAGGGCCGTTGCGCCCGCTAGGACTTTCAGCACCCCGAGGCCCATCTTCTGCATGCCCTGAACCTCTCCACGCGCGCCTCCAGCGAGAAAGCTGTCACTCTCTGTATCGTTTCGTTTTAGTCAAGTATTAACAGTTCTCGCCTACCCTGACGAAAAATTTGGCGCTGTGCGACGACGGCATCCGACGAGTGATGATCACCGTGCCCCGTTCGGGATTCGGCCCGAATGCGAGGTACCGTCACGTCGTGGGCTGAATCGAACTGAGCTGGGGGGTGGTAGCTGTGGCCGGACGGCTCGGAATCGATGAGGTCTCCCCGATCGTGAGCTGTGGCCGCTACCCGAGCAAGGCCGTGGTAGGCGAGTGGATACCCGTTCGGTCCACCGTCTGGCGCGAGGGCCACGACGCGGTGGCCGCCACCGTCGTCTGGAAGCAGGTCGGGACCCCCGGCGCGGGCCAGCAGCTGCGGATGGCCCCCGATCCCAGCGACCCCGACCGCTGGATCGCACACGTCGTGCCCGACGCGGAGGGCATGTGGAGCTTCCGGGTGGACGCCTGGAGCGACCCGTGGGCCACCTGGCGGCACGCCGTAGAGGCCAAGGTCGAGGCCGGCCAGAGCGCCGACGAGCTCAGCAACGACTTGCAGACCGGTGTGGAGCTGCTCAGCGGCGTCTCCCGTCGCCCCACGGAGGCGCCCAACTGTGAGCTGCTCGCGGCCGCCACCACCGCGCTGGCCGACACGACGCTTCCGCTGCCGGCGCGGCTTGCCGTAGCGCTGTCCGAGCCGGTTGAGACGATCATGACCGAGCGGCCGGTTCGCGAGCTGATCACCCGCGGACCGCAGCACCAGGTCTGGGTGGACCGACCCAGGGCGTTGTTCGGCTCCTGGTACGAGCTGTTCCCGCGCTCAACCGGTGGCCGCGACGAGACCGGCCGCGCCGTGCACGGCAGCTTCGTGACCGCGACCAAGGAGCTGGACCGGATCGCGGCGATGGGCTTCGACGTGGTCTACCTGCCGCCGATCCACCCGATCGGCGAGCTGCACCGCAAGGGCGCGAACAACGTCGAGACGGCCGAGCCCGACGATGTCGGCTCGCCGTGGGCCATCGGGTCCCCGCTCGGTGGTCACGACGCGATCCACCCCGAGCTCGGCACGATGGAGGACTTCGGGGCCTTCGTCGAGCAGACGCGCGAGCTGGGCATGGAGGTCGCCCTGGACTACGCGCTGCAGACCGCGCCCGACCACCCATGGGTCAGCGAGCACCCGGAGTGGTTCACCACCCGCCCGGACGGCACCATCGCCTACGCCGAGAACCCGCCGAAGCGCTACCAGGACATCTACCCACTGAACTTCGACAACGATCCCAGCGGGATCTACGCGGAGATGCTGCGCGTGCTGCTGTTCTGGGTCGAGCACGGCGTGCGGATCTTCCGGGTCGACAACCCGCACACCAAGCCCCCCGACTTCTGGGAGTGGCTGATCTGGCAGGTGAAGACGCGCCATCCCGACGTCCTGTTCCTGGCCGAGGCCTTCACACGTCCCGCGCGGCTTTACGGCTTGGCGCGGTTGGGCTTCAGCCAGTCCTATACGTACTTCACCTGGCGGGTCACCAAGCAGGAGCTGACCGAGTTCGCGGTGGAGCAGGCCGAGAAGGCCGACGAGGCTCGCCCCAACCTGTTCGTCAACACGCCCGACATCCTGCACGCGACGCTGCAGCACGGCGGCCCTGGCATGTTCGCGATCAGGGCCGCCCTTGCGGCGACCCTGTCGCCGTCGTGGGGGGTCTACTCCGGCTACGAGCTGTTCGAGCACCAGGCCGTGGCGGCGGGCAGCGAGGAGTACCTCGACTCGGAGAAGTACCAGCTGCGGCCGCGGGACTTCGACGCCGCGCTGAGCGCCGGCAAGTCGCTGCAGCCGTGGATCACCAAGCTCAACGAGATCCGGCGCGCCCACCCGGCGCTGCAGCAGCTGCGCGAGCTGACGGTCCACCACATCGACAACGCCTCGCTGATGGCCTACTCCAAGATCGATCCTGCGACGGGCGACACGGTCATCGTCGTGGTCAACCTCAACCCGGTCGCGGCAGAGCAGGGCACGCTGTGGCTGGACCAGCCGGCGCTGGGAATGCATTGGGGCGCGGGCTTCGTCGTGCACGACGAGGTCACCGGGGAGAGCTACCCGTGGAGCCAGTCCAACTTCGTGCGCCTCGAACCGTGGAAAGCCGTCGCGCACGTCATGCACGTCCTGCGCTGACCGCTCGCGGTGTTAGAGCGCCGGCTGGACCAGGCCAGTCTCGTAGGCCAGCACGACGGCCTGGGTGCGGTCGCGCAGCGACAGCTTGGTCAAGATGTGGCCGACGTGGGTCTTGACGGTCTGCTCGGACAGCACCAGCTCGGCGGCGATCTCCGCGTTGGACAGCCCCCGCGCGACCAGGACCAGCACCTCGGCCTCCCGCGCGGTGAGCGCGTCGAGCTGGCGCGGACGTAACACCGGCGTCGAGCGGTCGGCCCGGACGAAGTCGGCGATCAGCCGCCTGGTCACCCCGGGCGCCAGCAGCGCGTCGCCGGCCGCCACGACCCGGATGGCCCCGATCAGCTCGCTGGCGGGCGCGTCCTTGAGCAGGAACCCGCTGGCGCCCGCCCGAAGCGCCGCGTAGTCGTAGTCGTCGAGGTCGAAGGTGGTCAGCATGATCACCCGCAGCGGGCTGCCGTCCGGCGCCGCAGGCTCGGCCAGGAGCTGGCGAGCCGCCTCGAGGCCGTCCAGCCTCGGCATCCTGATGTCCATGAGCACGACGTCGGGTCGACGCCCCGACGCCGCCAGCGCGCGGACACCGTCGACGGCCGCTGCGCCGTCAGCGGCGCTGCCGGCGACCTCGATGTCGGGCTCGGCGTCCAGTAGGGCGCCGAAGCCTTGGCGCACCATGTCCTGGTCGTCGACGACGAACACGCGGATCACGCGTCACACCTCGCTCACGCTGGACGACCGCGGAATGCTCGCAGCCACCCGGAACCCACCGTCGGAGCGGGTCCCCGACCCGAACACGCCGCCGACCATCTTGATCCGCTCGCGCATCCCGGTCAGGCCATGCCCGACGAGCGACGTGCGAGCCGGCTCGGGCTGGCGCGACGGCGGCTCGTTGTCCACCTCGACCGAGATGACGTTCGAGGTGTGCTCCAGCCGGACGTGCACCGCCGCACCAGGTGCGTGCCGCCGCGCGTTGCTCAGCGCCTCCTGAACCACCCGGTAGACGGCGAGCTGCACCGCGGCGGGCCACCGCGGCCAGTGCCACCACCGGCAGGTATGCCAGCGTCCCGGTGCTCCAGGCCGGCACCGTGAAGGAGCTGATCTGGGAGGCGACGATCGCGAAGGCGATGCTGGCCAACGCTCCCACCACAGCGATCCGCCAGGCTGCGAGCGGCCGGACGAGCGCGAGCAGAGCTGGTCCAATGTGCAACGCAACCAGTAGCGCCGGTATCCACCACCCCGGCCCCTCCTTCTGCCCGAGGGGGGTGAGGTACCGGCTGGCGCCCGCAAAGTCGTCGCGCGCGAACGTCCCGAGGAGGAAGACAAAGATCGCCAGAGCCGGCACGCGTAGCCACCAGCTACGGAACAGCGGGGCAGGGCGGGCCAGCTCGGCGTGCTTGGCCGTGAAGAGAACCCGCACTGCGGCCGTGACGGCTGAGCGCAGGTGCGAGATGAGCGGCGTAGCTGACATGTTCATGTCGATCAAGTTAGGCATTGTGGCCGGCGAAGGCGTCGCTCTGCGGAGCGATCTTCGGGCTCACCCGCTGGGGTCATCCACCGCTCCGATCCGGTAGCCGCCGTCGACCAGTAGCGCATTCTCCACGAGGCGCCCCAGCCGGCGGACAGCCCGTGATCGCTGTTCGAGTGCGCTGCGGCGTCACCCGGCGACTGCCAGAGGCACTCAATCGGCGATCATGCGCCGCGGTCGGCGAACCATCCGTCAGCCCTCGGGCGGGGAGCTCCAGTCGGCGGTGGTGTGCACGACGGTGAGCTGCTGGGTGGCCCTGGTCAGCGCCACGTAGAGCGCCCGCCGGCCGGTGGCCGACTCGGCCATCAGCTCCGTGGGCTCCACCAGCACCACCGCGTCGTACTCGAGGCCCTTGGCCTCGAGGCTGCCGAGCACCCGCAGCCGCGGGTCGGCCACCTCGCCGACCAGCCAGCCGGCCACCTCGCCGCGGCGGTCCATCGCCGCGATCACGCCGACCGTGCCGTCCACCTCGCCGAGCAGCTTCAGCGCCGAGGTCCGCACGACCTCCGGCAGCTCCTCGGCGGTCACCCGCCGCTGGACGGGCAGCTGCCCGGTGGAGCGGACGGCGGTCGGCAGGTCGGCGGGGTCGGCGTCCGTGCCGATCACCGAGGCGGCCAGCTCGAAGATCTCCTTGGAGTTGCGGTAGTTGGTGCGCAGGACGAAGCGGCGGCGGGCCTTGACCCGGCCCAGGGCCGCGTCGCGGGCCGCGTTCGCCTCCCCCGCGTCCGGCCACGAGCTCTGCACCGGGTCGCCGACGATCGTCCAGCTCGCGTAGCGGCCACGCCGGCCCAACATCCGCCACTGCATCGGCGAGAGGTCCTGCGCCTCGTCGACGATCAGGTGGCCGTAGAAGTACTCCCGCTCGCGCGGCGCGCCCGGCTCGCCGAGCAGCACGCGCAGCTCGTCGAGCAGCGCGACGTCGGCCACCGACCACCCGGCCTCGAGATCACCGACGTCTGCCCATGACGCCGCGAGCGCGTCGACCTCGGCGGCGGTGCGCACGCCGCGGGCCGCGGCAGCCAGCCGGGCG
>JACDBJ010000127.1 GCA_013695005.1 Pseudonocardiales bacterium | reverse complement strand
GGGGGCCGCGGAGCGCTCAGGTGGGCTGGATGGCGATCTCGCCGCCCAGGTCGTAGCCGGCTGTCAGCCGGAGGTGGTCACCGCTCCAGAAGCGGCCTGGGTCGTACCAGTTCGGCCGTCGCTTGGTCGGCAGGAGGCCCATCTCCTCCAGTGTCACCGCGACGACCTCGGCGCAGTAGGTGGTCTCAAGGCCGCTGTCGCGCTCGGCCCGGTCGTGGCCGGCCCGGTTGGGCAGTGCCCATTTGGGCAAGGGGATCCGGCCGCGCACCCAGCGCGACGCGAGCCGCGCCGTCGACGGGAACGGAGTGCCGTCCAGGCGCGCGATCACGCGGAGCAGGGCGTCCTCCATCTCGGCCGTGACGGGGTGGTTCAGCTGGCGGAGCCACGCCCGCTGGCCGTACCGGCCCATCCAGACCCCGGCGGCATCGGCCAGGTCGTGTAGCTGGACGCCGCGTTGGCGGGTGCCCGACCAGATGTCGACCAGCGAGCGACCGAGCTCGGCGTGCCACATCAGCGGCGGCAGGTCCTCAAGTACGACAGCCATGCCGACGTGGTTGACCGGGCTGTTGGTGGCCGTCTGGATGGCGCGGTCGGCGGCGACGTGCCCCCGGAACAGCCACAGGTCGCCGGTCCGGGTCAGCGCCAGCGCATCCTCCAGGAGGATGCGGCTGTGGGGCACGGCCGTAGCCTAGGCAGATGCGGTTGTGGAAGCTGATCGGCCTCGCCGGGGTCGCCGGGGTGGCGGCCACCGGCGTGGTCATCGCCCGCTCGGAGCGGCGGCGGCGCGCATACACGCCCGACGAGATCCGCGAACGCCTCCAGGCCCGGGTGGCAGCGTCCACACCGGACCCGGCGGCTCCGCAGCCGCCCGGCGCCACTGCTAGGCGTGGTGGACGGCTCGCACGGTTGTCAGCCGCGGCTCGGCCTTGGCGGCGATCTTCATGATCTCGGCCATGTGCTCCTGAGCACGCGGGTCCTTCAGCATCGTCATGAAGCGGTCCTCGCTCTCCCACTGCGCATAGTTGACGACGGCGGTGCCGTCGAGGCTGGCGTGCAGGTTTGCCGAGACGAACCCCGGCATGTCGACGAACAGCTCGACGGTCGCCTTCGACAGCGCGTCGACCAGTGCCTCCTGCCGCTCGGGCTCAACGGTGAAGACGTTGATCAAGGTCGCCAGCGGTGCGTCCACGGCGATCGTGCTCCGGGTCGTGCTGGGCATCTCGTACCTCCATTGCGTGTTAGCGTGCTTATACCAAGTTAGCACGCTAACATAGACCTCATGGATGCGCACGTGGAAAGCCACCGCACTCTGGGATACGCGCTCAAGCGGCTGCAACAGACGTTGCGGGCCCGCATGGATGCCGCGCTCGCTCCGTTCGAGCTGACCGCCCCGCAGTACGCCGTCCTCGCCCTGCTCGCCGCACAGCCGGGGATCTCCAACGCCGAGCTGGCCAGGCGCTCGTTCGTCACGGCGCCGACCATGATCCGCATTGTCACCGGCCTGGAGACCGCGGGGCTGCTCGCACGAAACCCGCACGAGGACGGCGGGCGCACTCAGCCGGCCCGGCTCACCGATGCCGGCGAGCAGCGTCTGCGCGCCGCGGCGCCGAGCGTGCAGGCGCTGGAGGAGGTCTTGCTCCAAGCGGCCGAGCAGGCTCCCCCAGAGCTCATCCTCGACTGGCTCAACACCGCCGCCGATCGGCTGGTTGCCAACCGGCCACGGTTAGCGGTATCAGGTCCGGGGTAGCCGGCGCGAGCCCGCTCTCACCACCAGAAAGGTGCGCGGCATGATCTCCAAGATCGCCATCGCACTCGCCGCCGTTGCCGCCCTCGCGGCCGTCGTCTCGATTGCCGACGTCAAGCGCTACATGCAGATCCGCCAGATGTGACGCCCTGATCAACTGCTGCCTGCGAGCCCCGTAACCGGCCCGAGCTCCTAACAAAATCTTGGGCTCGGCAGAGCGCTCTGATCGCGGTAGTCTGCCGCCGTTGCCCTCCCCGGCGCAGCCGTACTGCGTAGGTCAGGGCATCCCGGTCGGCGTGGATCGCCACATCTGGCCGGCGCAATGTCGAGGTCGACGCTTTGGCACCGGGTACAGGGAGAGCAAGAATGGCAGAAGGCACCGTCAAGTGGTTCAACAGCGAGAAGGGCTACGGCTTCCTCGCTCCCGACGGTGGTGGCGCGGACGTGTTCGTGCACTACTCGGCTATCCAGTCCAGTGGCTACCGCAGCTTGGACGAGGGCCAGCGGGTCTCATTCGACGTTGAGCAGGGCCAGAAGGGTCCGCAGGCAACCAAGGTCGAGCCTCTCGGCTAACGCCTCAGGCGGCAATCGCCGCGTGCATCTCCCAGATGAGGACCTCGGCGCCGTCGGTTCCGGCGGTTAGTCGCTGGCCCTCGCTGCCCGTGACACGGGCGGCGTCCCCGGTGTCGAGCACGTCGGCACCCTCCAGCTCGGCCGACCCGCGCGCGAGGAAGACGTGCGCCAGCGGCGAGGTCGGAAGCTGGACGCTCCGACCTGCGGGGAGCCGTGCCGCCCACAACGCGGCGTGCTCCTGACGGATGGAGATCGCCTGGTCCTGCCCGTGCCTCGGCATGCCGGACGCGACCAGGGTGAGCTCGCCGGTGTCGAGCTGGTCGCCGATGTCCAGCTGCTCGTACCCCGGAGTGATCCGCTCGGTGTCCGGCGGCACCCACATCTGGACGAAGTGCACGTCCTCGCCGTGCTCGGCCTCCTCGGTCAGCCGCCACGAGTCGTTGCGCTCGGAGTGCAGGATCCCGCTGCCGGCGCTCATCCGCTGCGCCAACCCGGGGTGGATCACCCCGTTGTGGCCGGTGGAGTCCTGGTGGACCAGAGAGCCCTCCAGCACCCAGGTGACGATCTCCATGTCCCGGTGCGGGTGGGTGTCGAAACCGGCGCCGGCCTTCACCACGTCGTCGTTGCTGACCAGCAGCAACCCGAAGTGCGTGTTGTCCGGGGCGTAGTGCCGGCCGAACGAGAAGCTGTGCCGGGAGTCCAGCCACGGGATGTCGGTGTGGAAGCGCTGGCCGGCGTGGCGAACGTCCACGCCCGGCTCCAGCTCGACGCTGCTCATGCCTCCAGAGTAGGTGCGCGGTAACGGACTCGTTTCCAGTGTGCGCGAGGTATTCAGCGGCGGCTCCATCGATGGCACCATGCCCGATCAAGAACCGACACCGACCCTGGCGAGGACACCATGGCCACACCAGAGACCACTGCCGGGACGACCACCACCGGGTCCAGGTTCGACAGGTTCTTCGAGATCAGCGCCCGCGGCTCGACCGTCGGCCGGGAGGTTCGCGGCGGCCTCGCAACCTTCTTCACGATGGCCTACATCGTGGTGCTCAACCCGCTGATCCTTGGCAGCGCCGCTGACGGCGACGGGGCCATGCTCGATCAGGCGCAGCTCGCCGCCGCCACCGCACTGGTCGCCGGCGTGATGACGATCCTGATGGGCGTGATCGCACGGTTCCCGCTCGCGCTCGCCGCGGGGCTCGGGGTGAACGCGCTGGTCGCCTTCGAGATCGCCCCGCTGATGAGCTGGGCCGACGCCAAGGGCCTGGTCGTCATCGAAGGGCTGGTGATACTCGTCCTGGTACTCACCGGCCTGCGTACCGCGGTGTTCAAGGCCGTGCCGACCCAGCTCAAGACCGCGATCGGGGTTGGCATCGGGTTGTTCCTTGCGCTGATCGGCTTCGTGGACGCGGGTTTCGTGCGCTCCACGGGAACGGCCGTGCCACCGATCGGGATGGGCATCGGCAACAAGCTGCTTGGCTGGCCGACCCTCGTCTTCGTGATCGGCCTGCTCGCCATGCTGATCTTGGTGGTGCGCCGGGTCAAGGGCGGCATCCTGATCGGCATCATCGGCACCACCGTGCTTGCGATCGTCGTGGAGGCCATAGCCAACGTCGGGTCCTCCGCGGGCGGCAAGAACCCGACCGGGTGGGCGCTGAACGTGCCAGGCCTCCCCGACCAGGTGGTCAGCCTTCCGGACCTTTCGCTGCTCGGTGACTTCAGCCTGCTCGGCTCGTGGGAGCGAGCCGGTTTCGTCACCGCCCTGCTGTTCGTCTTCACACTGCTGCTGACCGACTTCTTCGACACCATGGGGACGATGGTGGCGGTCGCCCAGGAGGCGGACCTGCTCGACGAGGAGGGCAACCCGCCCCGCACCCGCGAGATCCTGCTCGTCGACTCCCTCGGCGCGGTGGCCGGCGGCGCGGCCAGCGTGTCGAGCAACACCGCTTACATCGAGTCCGCGGCCGGGGTCGCGGAAGGAGCCCGCACCGGTGTGGCGAGCATCGTCACGGGGCTGCTGTTCCTGGTAGCGACGTTCCTTGCACCGCTGGTGACGATCGTGCCGTTCGAGGCGGCGACCACGGCGCTGGTGGTCGTCGGGTTCCTCATGATGGTCCAGGTCCGCAACATCGACTGGACCGACTATGAGATCGCGGTCCCTGCCTTCCTGACGATCGTGATCATGCCGTTCACGTACTCGATCTCCAACGGCATCGGGGCCGGCGTCATCACCTACGTGCTGCTGAAGGTGGCCGGCGGCAAGTTCCGTGAGGTACACCCGCTGCTGTACGCCGTCGCCGTCCTGTTCGTCCTGTACTTCCTGCGCGGCCCGTTCGACAACCTCCTCTAGTGTCCGGCGCCATGCCCGACCTCGTCGGTGTTGGCGCGATCAACCTCGACTTCATCCTCGACTCAGCCCAGGTGGGTGGGCTGACCGCCGGGGAGCGGGGCGTCGTGCTCGCACGGTTCGAGCACGGCACCGAGCGCCCGGCGTCGGAGCCGGAGATCCTCGACGCGCTGGAGCGGGTCGCGGCACTCGAGCCGGTGGTCAGTCCCGGCGGCTCTGCGCTCAACACCGTGACGGTGGCGGCGCGGTCGTGCGGTGTGGGCGTCGGGTACGTGGGCGTGTGCGGGCGCAGCCCGAGCGAACGGTTCGACTTCCCGGCCTGGTTCCGGCGGGTCGGCGTCGACACCCGCAAACTGCGGCACAGCGTGCAGACCTGCGGCCTGTGCGTCTCGTACACGCACGGCGGCCAGCGCTCGATGCTGACCTGGGACGGCGCCAACGACGAGATCTTCGCCCACCTCGGCGCGAGCCTCGACGAGCTGCTCGGGTACTGCGGCACGGCGCGGGTCGTGCATGCGACGTCCTTCGCCGGCGGTCGCGACCCGGCGTCGCTGGCGCGTCTGCTGCGGCGGCTCAGGGCTGAGCACCCCGGGGTGCTGATCTCGGTCGACCCCGGCGCTCGGTGGTCCATTCCGGGTCGGCCGCCCAGCGTGGACGACCTCGTCGACGTCGCCGACTACGTGTTCGTCAACGCCGGCGAGTTCGACTGGTGGACGGGGCGGCCGCCACGCGCGACCGACGTCGACGCGGCGAGCCGGTTCTTCCGGGACAGGCCGCGGATGGCCGGCTTCCTGGTGCTGAAACGCCACGACCGCGTCCAGTTGTTCAGGCGCGACGGCCGGGGCGTGGCCGAGCGGGCGTTCGCGAACTCCGAGGTGCTCGAGTCCTCCGCGATCCTGGACGACACCGGTGCCGGCGACGCGTTCGCGGCCGGGTTCCTGTCCGGGGTCGGCCTGCTCGGCCTCGACACCGCGGCATCGGTGTTCCTGGGCCAGCGCCTGGCCCGCGCACAGCTCCAGTCCGTCGGGATGCTCGGCCGCCGCGACTCCATCTCGTGATCGCCAGTCCGGTGCCGGTGAGCGTCGACACCTGACGCTCGGACGCACTCATCCGGCGATCATGCTGGGGCGGCGCGGTGGCCACCGGTGGTGGGATGCTGCCACCGTGAGGGTGCAGGCAAGTCCGGCAGCGACGGGGCCGCGGGTGTCGCGGAGCACCCTGCGCCGCCTGGAGCGCGCGTCGGGTCGGCTCGCGGCCGCCAGCACCGTCGTGATGGCAGAACGGCTGCCGTGGTTCCGCCGGCTGACCGCGGACCAGCGGGCCGCCGTGCTGCTGGTCACCCAGACCGGCGCGGCGAACTTCGTGGCCTGGCTCAGCGAGCCGGACGAGACGATCCGGCTGACCGCCGAGGCGTTCCGCAGCGCCCCGCGCGAGCTGGCGCGGCGCGTCACGCTCCGCCAGACCGTCGAGCTGGTGCGGGTGGCCGTCGACGTGTTCGAGCACCAGCTCCCCGCGCTGGCCAGCGACGCGGAGGAGCAGCGCGCCCTGATCGAGGCGGTGCTGCGCTTCGGCCGGGAG